>JBIIZX010000014.1:0-16920 GCA_044346055.1 Burkholderiaceae bacterium
AGTCGATCTTGTCTTGCGTACACTTTGGCATCGGCGATCCTCGGTTGTCTGCAGGCCTCGTTCTCCTCTGACAACGCGCGTAAGCACGTGGCCGCTGACCTCATACTGGTGAAATATCCGGGCTAACTACGAGAGCGGCCAGGGCTACCGCGAGCCGCGCTACGGCCACACCGTGCTGCGGCTGCTGGACGGCCGCGTGCTGATGTTCGGGGGCGACACCACCCCCACACTCGCTTCGCTTTTTGACCCCGCCACCGCGCGCATGACACCGGTGGCGCCGCTCCCGCACCCGCGTGTACTGCCGGCTGCGGCCGTGCTGGCGGACGGCCGCGTGGTGGTGGCCGGCTCGGAGCACCTGCGCTGTTATGAACCCGCCGCGCGCGAGGTGGACGTCTACGACCCTAAGGCAAACGCCTGGGCCACGCTGCCCCGCCTGCCCATGCCGCTGTGCGCCGAGGCCTACGGCGCGTGGAAGCCCTCCGTGGCGCAAGCCAGCGACGGCAGCCTGGTGCTGGGAGGCGGACTGGAGCCCGAGTTGCTGACGCTCGCGCGCGACCCCAAGGGCCCCAACGGCTTCGCTGCCGCATGGCGGCGCCTCGGCTACCTGCCTACGCCGCGCATCGGCGGCGTGCTCCAGGCCTTGCCCGGCGGGCAGTTGATCGTGGCAGGCGGCGTGCATAACCCCGGAGGCTTTGGCAACTGCTGTCAGCGCACGACAGGCGTGGACCGGCTGTCGATACGCGACACGCTGCCGGCTTTCGGCCCCGGCGGGCTTACGTTCAACGGCCCCGGCGTCGCGCGGCGCGGCATGCGCCTTTTCGTGGCGGGCGGGCGGCGCTTTGTGACCACCGGCTTCGGGCAGATGCGCTTTGGCAGCCAAGCCGAGATCATCGACCTCAAGACCGGCCTCATCACCCAGCTGGATGCCGTGCCCGTGGTGGCCGGCGCGCTGGATGCGGTGTGGCTGGACGACGACCGCGTGCTGGTGAAGGGGCGGCTGGCGCAAAGCGACCGCAGTTTTGACGGCAACCTCTCGTCCTACATGCCCGGGGGCAGCGCGGCCGCTGCGGTGCTGAGCATGTCCACCGGCCGCTGGACACGCGTGGACAAACCCGACCTGGGCACCAGCCGGCTCGTTGGCGTGCGCGACGGCCAGGCCTTGCTGCTGCGGGACTCGGGCGAGCTGTTGACCTGGCGCCCCGGCGATGCCACGGCTCCGCCCGGCCCCGCCACCATGGGCGGTCGCGTTAGCGAGCTGCGGGTGCTGCGTGACGGCCGCGTGGTGCTCGCCGCCAACCTCGCACCCAGCGACATCGTTTCGGTGCTGGACCCGGCCTGCGACGCCGCGCCCAGTTGCCCGGAGCGCTTCGTCGGGTTTGGCGGGCAGTCGTCGGCACGGCTCATCGAGGTGGTCAAGCTAGGTGACCCGAGCTTCCACATCGCGCGGCGGCGCGAGCTGTCGGACGACTCGCTCAACGTACACATCGCCATCGACCCCGCGGGCCGCGTCACACGCCTGAGCTGGACGCCGCAGCCAGACGACGGCAAGCCCACAGCGGGCCGCCCCGCGCCCGGCTGGCATGTGGAGCGCACGCGCGACGTGGGCGGCAAGGACTGGGAAGCCTTGCCCCTGCCCGAGCCCTGGCTCAAGGTGGAGGACCGCGACGCCCCCGGCGAGAAGCCCTGCGGCACCGCCAGCAGCGGCGACCGAGGCCGCTGCCAAGTGCTGGCCCTGGACGACTCGCGAGACCCGAGCGGTCAGAGCAGTCTGCTGTTCCTGCGCAGCACCTCGGCCAACCAGGACCACATCGAGACCACACTAGGCGACACCACCGTTTGGTGGTTTGACGAAGCCGCGCGCCAATGGCGGCTGGTGCTGCAGGCCAAGGGCTTGGCGGCGCGCCACGCGGTGGTGGACCTGCCCAAAGCGCTCTTCCCTGGCCCGGGGCGGCTGCGCTCCATCGGCTGGCATCTGGAACAACCTGTGTTGTGGGTGGATTGATTGATGACGAACAAGTTCGCTCTGCTGCTGCTGCTTGGCGCCCTGGCATCGGGCAACGCCGCCGCCGCAGGTTTTGACTGCGCCAAGGCCCAAGCGCCCATCGAGAATGCCATCTGTGCCGACCCCGAGCTGTCGCTCGCCGACTTCGTGCTGACCGAGCGCTACCAGCACCTGCTGGCCCGCTGCGGCGAGCAGCCCGACGCGCAAAAGGCCTGGCTGGCGGACGTACGCGCGGCCTTTGTGCCGGGCGAGGCGGGCGTCACCGGGCTGCGCGCGCGCTACCTGGCGCGCAACGAAGAGCTGCTGCGCGCGCTGGACGCCTGCAGCCCGCAGCGGCCCATCGCGCCGCTGCGCATAGCCACCGTCGGCCAGGCCAGCGACAGCGTCAAGCTGCCCTGGGTGGAGGCGCCGTCACCAGAGGTGTCACGGCGCATCAATGACGCGGTGTTCGCGCGCTTTGCGGACGTGGCGGCCGCGCCCGAGCGGGTGCGCGACGCGCCGGCGGCGCTGAAGAGGGACGACCCGCAAGGCGGCATCCGCGAGGCCCAGTTCAGCGTGGTGCGCAACGACGGCCGGCTGCTGGTGCTGCAGTTCGAGGCCCTGAGCTGCGGCGCCTACTGCGAGAACTTCACCGAGCAGATGGCGTTTGACGCGCGCACCGGCAAGCCGCTGGAGAACGAGACCCTCTTCACCGAGGAGGGGCTCAAGGCGCTGACCCACCGCTACAACAGCACCCGCGCCGCGCGCGGCCGGGCCCTCATTGCGCACGCCAAGCGCGAGAAGAGCGCCGAGGACGACGAGATCTCCATGTACCAGGGCTGCATCCGCAACTGGACGGGCGAGTTCAGCTCCATGCCCCTGCCCGAGCTGGTGGGCAAGAACGAATGGCAGCTGCGTGGCGGCCACTGCAGCCCGCACGCTGCGCGGCCCTGGGACCTGCTGGACAACATCGACGTACCCCTGCCCCGCGCGCTGCTCGCCGCCCACCTTAGCCCCTATGGCAAGAGCCTGCTGCTGGGCCAGGGCGACGTACGCGATCCCGCACCGCCCCCGGCCAAGTGCTCGCGCAGCGCGCCGCTGCCGGAAGCAACCCGCCCAATTGTGCGCAGTGCGGCGCAGGGCGTGGACCACATGCTCGTCGTTCTGGCCGATGGCCGCCTGCTGGCCTGGGGTGCCGACAACCGTGGCCAGCTGGGCCGGGGCACAGAGCGCCGTGACATGCAGCCCCAGGCGGCACAGGTCGTGCCCGGCAGCTACCAGAGCGTGGCCGCCGGCCATGGCTGGAGCGCCGCACTCGACACGGACGGCCGCCTCTGGACCTGGGGCAACAACTACATGGCATCGCTGGGCGATGGCGGCACCAAGTTGCGCACGCAGCCCGTCGCTATCGGCGAAGGCTTTGTGCAGTTGCGCGCCGAGGAGCGTTGGGGCCTGGCCCTGAAGCGCGACGGCAGCCTGTGGACCTGGGGCGGCCGCGTGGCCACCCGCAACCCCGCCAACGGCAGCGAGACCTGGGTCACCACGCCCTGGACGCTGGGCAACGGTTTTGCGCAAATCGAGCTGGGCCCGCGCGGCGAGCTGCAGGCGCTCACGCGCGACGGCGAGCTGTGGACGTGGCGGGGCTTTAGCGGCGGGGAGTCGCTGCCCCAGGACGAGCCGCGCAAGCTGGGCGGCGGCTTCACCCGCCTGGCCGGCCACCATATGCAGGCCGCCTACAAGGCCGATGGCACGCTTTGGGCCTGGGGCGAGACGCTGGCGGCCATGGCCGACGTGGGCGGCGACCGCAAACGCCCGCCTCAGGCCGTGGGCCGCGGTTTTGCGCAGGCGGTGTACGCGCCCGACGGCGTGGTGGCCGCGCTGAAGGAAGACGGCAGCGTGTGGCTCACCCGCAGCCGCGGCCGTGTGACGCAACTGGAGTCGGTGGGCTGCGGCTACCAGCGCGTGGCCCTGGTGGGCAGTACCTGGGAGCGCCAGCCCAAACACCTGCGCGTGGTGGCCCTGCGCGACGACGGCCATCTCGTGGCATGGACGTACACGAGCCAGGGGGCCGAGCCCGGGGAGCCCGCGCCCGCCGCGCCCTGGGACTTGGGCGCGGGATGGCAGCAGCTGGAGATGACCGACGGCCAATGGGGCAACCGCGGCACCGAACTGCTGCTGGCCGACCGGGATGGCAACCTCTGGCAGAGCCGCGCGCCGGACAAGAAGGACAAGCCATGGGACTGGCTGCAGAAGGTACAAAGGTAGTCAAAGAAAGCCGCGTAACCGAGTGGCTATGGACTACGTCAAACGAGGGCAAGGTCACTTTCTGTGTGGTGGGGGCTTGCAGACGCAATGACGGGGCGGCCTGCCGGCGGCACGCCCTGACGGCGGCGGGGCAACTGACGTGATCGACGCGGCCGGCGCCAATGCCTGCGCTATCGCCGGCACGAACAATCGGCGAAAGCCGTTATTGCGCTCGGTCCGTGCCCCCCTGAAAGCGCGGATCCGGCCCGTTCTGCACCAGCTGCACGACGCCGGCGGAATCGAAGTGCACCGCCATCATCGACGGGAAGAAGCCGCCTTCGATGTACGGGTACATCCACGCCGTGAGCCTGCTCAGGGTGTAGCTCTGTACCTGCCAGGGTTGCCCAAACTCGCGCAGCACGGTCTCGCGCGTGTCCTTGCCCACCTGTATGCGCCCGAAGTTCTCGGTGGTGCGCACCTGGCGCACCTGCGCCACCGAGCCATCGGGCTTCAGGTCGACCATGAAGGTCTCCTGCTGAAACGGTCCCATGATGAACTCGAGCCGCTGTCCATCAGGCAACTCATGGGTGGCGGTGGGCCGGCCGAGCGCCTGCACGTCCGCCGCCGGGCTGCCGGGGCGCAGTTGCGCCGGTGTCGCGCAGCCGGCCAGAACGGCGAGCGCCAAGACGATGGCCGGAACAAGACGCAGCAAGGCGCCACGCTGCCCCACATAGCGAATCTCAGTCATGCAAAAACTCCCTGACCGTGTTGTCGGCGTAGAGTATCCGCCGCCGTGGCAGCTGATAGGCAGTCGTAAAGCAGGCAGTCGTCAAGCGACTGGACGCCGGCCGCTGACGCCAGAGAAGAACAGAAGTCATGAATCAGACCGGGAGGACGTCATGAAGTGGCTCAAGCGTGCAGTGCTTGTGGTGATGGTGCTGGTTCTGCTGTTCTTCGGCATTGGCCTGGTGCTGCCGTCCGGCTTCAAGGTGCAGCGGTCGGTGGAGATTGCTGCGCCGGCCGAGCGGGTCCATGCGCTGATCGCGGCACCGGCACAATGGAAGGCGTGGTCGGTGTGGAATCAGCGCGATCCGGCGATGGTGATCCAGTATGCGGGCCCGCCGGCAGGCGCTGGCGCCAGCTGGTCGTGGCAAAGCAAGACCGAAGGCAACGGCAAGATGGGTTTCACTGCCGTCGAAGAGAACCGCAAGGTCAGCTACCAGCTGTCGTTTCCGGACTTTGGCATGCAGTCCGCCGGCGTCCTGCTGATCGAGCCGGTCGGCAGCGGCGTACGCGTGACGTGGACCAATGAGGGTGACATGGGCGCGAGCCCGGTGAACCGCTGGTTCGGCCTCGCGATGGATCGGCTGGTGGGGCCGGATTTCGAGGGCGGGCTGGCCAATTTGAAGCGGCTGGCGGAAGCCGGCTAAGCGCGCTCAGCGCCGCTGTTGGCTTTCATTTTGCAGGAGCTGATGGCGCTGGCTGCGTCAGTGAAATGTTGGGCTTTGTCGGATAGCGCAACCAGATGACCTGGTTGCCGCTTGCCCGGGCTGCACGCTCGATCGCGCTGACCTGCTCGGTATCAACAACATCGGCCGGCCGATCCGGCAGCCCGGCACAGCCGGCAAGCGGCAGGGCGAGCGCGGCGGCGATAGCCGACCAGCGGCGTGATCGCATCTCAGACGCCAATGACCACGCCCACGGCCGCGTCACTACTGCACCTTGAGCAGATTGGTGACAATCAGATCGTCACCCTTCTGGATTGCAACGAAGCGGATCTTGTCGCCGGGGTTCAGGCCGTCGGCCATCTTTGGATCCTGCAGCTTGAAGCCCATGGTCATCGGGCTCATGTTCAAGCTCTTGATTTCGCCATGCTTGATGAGCACTGTGCCCTTGGCCTTGTCGACGCGGCGCACTTCGCCGTCAGACATCTCGGTGCGGGATGCCGCATTTTGCGGCGGCGGCATGGCGCCCATCGTGCCGCCCGTGCCGTGGTTGTGCTGGGCGAGTGCCGTGCCGCTGCCGAGCACGAGGAAGACGGACAGCGAGGCGAGGGACAGGCGGGTTTGCATGTTTGTTCCTTCAGTTCACTAAAGATGTTGGAAGACACGTAAAAGCAGGAAGACTTTCATTCAGCCGGCGCGAGCTTAACTGCGGCATCACCCGCTTGCAGCGCAGATCCGGGGCCGCGTTGTGCCGGGTCCGGATCACGCCTGAGCCGCCACTGCATCACCAGCGAATACAGCGCGGGGATGACGACCAGCGTGAGTACCGTGGAGGACAACATGCCTCCAACCATTGGCGCGGCGATTCGACGCATGATCTCGGAGCCGGTGCCGGTGGCCCACATCACTGGAGCGAGCGCGGCAATGGTCGTGACCACGGTCATGACCTTGGGTCGCACGCGCTCGACCGCGCCGTGCATCGTTGCAGCGTGGACGTCATCCCAAACAGGGCGCCGGCCCTCGGCGGCGCAGCGGCGCAGCGTTTCGGCCCAGGCATTCTGGATGTACACCAGCATCACCACACCGGTCTCGGCGGCCACGCCGGCCAGCGCGATGAAGCCCACCGCCACGGCCACGCTCAGGTTGTAATCGAGCGCCCACAGGTACCAGATGCCGCCGACCAGTGAAAACGGCACTGCGAGCATCACCAGCATGGTCTCGGTCGCACGCCCAAGCGACAGGTAAAGCAGCACGAAGATAATGCCCAGCGTGAGCGGCACCACGACCCTGAGCTTGTCCACGGCCCGCTCCAGGTACTCGAACTGCCCGCTCCAGGTCACGTACATGCCTTGCGGGAAAGTCACGTTGTCGCGCACAGCCTGCTGCGCCTCGCGCACGAAGCCGCCGATATCACGCTCGCGAATGTCCACGAAGATATACGCCGACAACAGGCTGTTCTCGGTGCGGACCACCGGCGCGCCTTGCGTAATGCGCACCTGTGCCACCTGGCCCAGCGGAATCATGGCCGGCGGCTGATTCATCTCGCCCATGATCGGCACCAGCACCTCGCGCGCGATGCGATCCGGGCTGGAGCGCAGCTCACGCGGATAGCGCACCGAGACGCCAAAGCGGGCCCGCCCCTCGATGGTGGTCGTCACGACCTCGCCGCCGAGCGCTGAGGCAACCACGTCCATCAGCGCACCGACCGACAGCCCGTAGCGCGCGAGCTGCGTTCGATCCGGCTCGATGTCCAGATAAAAGCCGCCGGTGATCCGCTCTGCGTAGGCCGAGCTCGCACCTGGCACATTGCGAACCACCGTCTCGATCTCGCGCGCCACCTTCTCCATCTCGGCCAGGCTCGAGCCGAACACCTTGATGCCAACGGGCGTGCGGATACCGGTGGAAAGCATGTCGATGCGCGCGCGAATCGGCATGGTCCAGCTGTTGGCAACGCCGGGAAACTGCAGTGCCTTGTCTATCTCGGCAACCAACTTGTCGATGTTCATGCCGGCGCGCCACTGCGCCTCGGGCTTCAGGTTGATCACGGTCTCGAACATCTCCAGCGGCGCAGGGTCCGTTGCTGTTGCCGCGCGCCCCGCCTTTCCAATGACCGAGTCCACCTCGGGAAAACTCTTGATGATCTTGTTCTGCACCTGCAGCAGTTCGGCCGCCTTGGTGACCGACATCCCGGGTAGCGAGGTCGGCATGTAGAACAGTGTCCCCTCGTTCAGCGTCGGCATGAACTCGGTGCCCAGCCGGGTGGCTGGCCAGATCGATGCCAGGCTCACCACCACTGCGATCCCCACTGTGAGAAAGCGATGCCGCAGCACCCAGGCAATGACTGGGCGGTAGGCGGCGATCAGCACGCGGCTGATGGGGTTCTTGCTCTCCGGCAGGATGCGGCCGCGGATGAAGTACACCATCAGCATCGGCAGCAGCGTCACCGACAGCAGTGCGCCGCCCAGCATCGCGAAGGTCTTGGTGTAGGCCAGCGGCGCGAATAGCCGCCCCTCCTGGGCCTCGAGCGTGAACACAGGCAAAAAGCTCACCGCGATGATGAGCAGTGAGAAAAACAGGGCCGGACCCACCTCCCTGCAACCTTCGATGATGGCCTTGATGCGCGCGCCCTCACTGCCCTTGTCGGGGTCGTCGCCGGCGTTCAGTCGCTCCAGTTTCTTGTGTGCGTTCTCGACCATGACCACGGCAGCGTCGATCAGCTCGCCAATGGCAATGGCGATGCCGCCCAGGCTCATGATGTTCGAGTTCACCCCCAGCGCCCGCATGCACAGAAACGAAAACAGCACCGACAGCGGCAGCACGATGATGACCACCAGCGCGCTGCGCGCATGCAGCAGGAACAGCACGCACACGAGCGCCACGATCAGCGATTCCTGCCACAGCGTGTCGGTCAGCGTGGCGATGGCGTCGTGGATGAGTCGTGAGCGGTCATACACGGGGACGATCTCCACCCCCGCCGGCAAGCCCGGCTTGATCTCCTCGATGCGCTGCTTGACGTTGTCGATGACCTCCAGCGCGTTGGCGCCAAAGCGCGCGACCACGATGCCGCTGACCACCTCGCCCTCGCCGTTGAGCTCAGCCAGCCCGCGCCGCTCATCGGGTCCCAGCTCCACCCGCGCAACGTCGCGGATACGCACGGGCGTACCGCGCTCGGAACGCAGCACCAGGCCCTCGATGTCCTCCTTGCCGCGCAGGTAGCCCCGCCCACGCACCATGAATTCGGTCTCGGCCATCTCGACGACGCGGCCGCCGACATCGCGGTTGGAGCTTCGAATCACCTCGCCCACCGTCATCAGCGAGATGCCATAGGCGCGTAGCCGCGCCGGATCGACAATCACCTGGTATTGCTGCACGAAGCCGCCCACGCTGGCCACCTCGCTGACGCCCTGCGCCTTGGTGAGCTGGTAGCGGATGTACCAGTCCTGCAGGGTGCGCAGCTCAGCGAGGCTCATGTCCTTGGCCTGCAGCACGTACTGGTAGACCCAGCCCACGCCCGTGGCGTCCGGCCCGAGCTGCGGCGAGATCCCCGCCGGCAGCCGCTCGCGCGCGGCGCTCAGATACTCCAGCACGCGTGAGCGTGCCCAGTAGATGTCGGTGCCGTCGTCGAAGATCACGTAGACGAAACTGACACCGAAGAAGCTGAAGCCGCGCACCACCTTGGAGTGCGGCACCGACAGCATCGCGGTGGTCAGCGGGAACGTGACCTGGTCTTCGACCACCTGCGGTGCCTGACCCGGCACCTCGGTGTAGACAATGACCTGCACATCGGACAAATCGGGCAGCGCATCCAGTGGCGTGCGCAGGATCGACAGCACGCCGGCAAAGATCAGCGCCACCGTCGCCAGCGCGAGCAGGAAAGGATTGCGCGCCGACCACTCGATCAGACGTTGAATCATTGTTACCCCTCTGCTGCCTCGTCCGCTGATGCCGCAAGTACGACCTGCAGTGCCGCTCGGCCGTGCCCTTGCTCACGCGCCGCCCGCCCGGCCGCCCGAAGGGCGGCGCGCTGATCAAACCGCTTTCGGTGCACGTGCGCCGCGCAGCGGCGCGTACACCGAAAGCGACAATCGTTCACTTGCGCCTCTCCATCTTTGTGACGACCCACTCGCCCGGCTTGCGTTCGACGAACTCGAACTGGATCGCTTCGCCCGGCTTCACTGCCTTGGCAACGGCGTCGTTGGCCGGCACGAACTCCATCGTCATCTTTGGCCAGTTCAGGCTCTTGACCGGCTCGTGCGAAATGATGAGTTGGCCGGTCTTGGCATCAACATCGTCGAGCGTGCCGACTGCCGCGTGGCCGACTTTTCCAGCAGCAGGCGCCGCCATGGCCGCCGTCAGACCGCCCAACGCTGCCTTCAGATTGCTTTCGGCGTCGATCAGGAAGTTGGCCGTCACCACGACCTGCTCGCCCTCGCTGACGCCCGAGCGCACCACGACGAACTCCGTGCCGCGCTCGCCCAGCTGCACCTCGCGCGGCTCGAACCGGCCCTCGCCCTTGGCCACGATCACCACTTGGCGCTTGCCGCTGTCGATCACCGCCGAGGTGGGCACGGTGAGCTGCGGCTTGCCGGCCGCCACCGGCAGCTCGACCTGCGCGTACATGGCGGGCTTCAGCAGGCCGCGCGGATTGGCCAGCTCGATGCGCACCTGCGCCGTGCGTGTCTCGGGCTTGAGCACCGGCACGACGTAGGTGACCTTGCCTTCGAATACCTGGCCCGGGTAGGCGTCGAAGCTGATGCGGGCGCGCTGGCCGACACTGATGCGGCCGATGTCCTGCTCAAACACATCGGCCACCAGCCACACCTGCGACAGATCCGCCACCTGGTAGAGCATCTCGCCGGGCATGAAGCGCATGCCCTGCACAGCCTTTTTCTCCAGCACGATGCCGCCGGCCGGCGCGCGAAAGCTCACGCTGCGCCGCGGTTCGCCACCGGCGCTCAGGCGGTTGACCTCTTCTTCGGTCACATCAAAGTTGCGCAGACGCGTCAGCGCCGCATCGGCCAGCCGCTGCATGCCGGCGCGAGTGCTCTCGTCGGCCCCAGCGAGCTTCTGCAGCGCCTGCGCGGCCACCGCGTACTCGCGCTGCGCGGCCACCAGGTCCGGGCTGTAGGCCTCGAACAAGGGTGCACCGCGCCCGACCACTTGCCCGGTGGCATTGACCATCAGCCGCTCGATATAGCCCTCGTACTTGGCGGTGACCGTGGTCAGGCGCCGCTCGTCGATCTCCACGCGGCCGCTGGCGCGCACCGTGGCATCGAGCGTGCGAAGCTGTGCAGTGTCCAAGCGCACGCCGAGCTTCTGGATCTTCTCGGTGCTGATCTTGACCGCGCCGCTGCTGTCCTGCTCCTCGCCCTCGTACACCGCGATGTAGTCCATCCCCATCGAGTCCTTCTTGGGCGTGGGCGACGTATCCGGCAGCCCCATCGGGTTGCGGTAGTAGAGAAGCTTCTTGCCGCCCTTGCTCGCGTCGGCCGAGGCCGCCGCCGCGACGTCAGCCTGTGCGTGCCGGCCCTTCGTGCCAAGCCAGTAGCCGGCAGCCAGTGCGACCGCCACCGCGACGATGAGCATGAGCACCGTGGCGCCCGCACCGCCCCCCTGAATCCTGAATCCTGAATCCTGAATCCTCGCCATCACAGTTCCTCTCCCAGCAGCCGCTCGATCTCGGCCAGCCGCATGCGTGCTTCGGCGCGTGTCTTGATGAGGTTCACGCGTGCCTGGCGAATCTGGCGCTGCGCTTCGAGCAGCGTGGAAAGGTCCACCTTGCCCGACTCGTAGCCGGCCAGCGCCGCCTGCAGCGTGAGCTCGGCCTGCGGCAGCAGGCTCGTGGTGGTGAGCACCTCGATCTGGCGCGCCGCCTGCAGCTGCGCGAGGTTCTCGCCGAGGGTGGCGAGCGCCTCGTTGGCCGCCGCTTCCTTGCGCGCCTGCGCGGCCGAGAGCATTGACAGCGCCTCGCGTTCCTCGGCGCGGCGCACGCCCTGCTGCAGCGGGATGTTGATCTCGAACATCACTTCCCACTCCGCCACGCGGCTGCCGGACTGAATTGGCGCCACCCCGAGCGTGAACTCGGGATAGCGATTGGCCCACACCGCATCGCGCGTGCGTTCACTGGCGCGCACGCGCGCATCCTCGGCGCGCAGTTGCGGATTGCGCCCCAGCACCCGCTCGCGCAGCGCGGCCGCGTCCAGCTGTGCCAGCGATGGCAGCGCGCCGTCGGCCATGGGCGGCGCCAGCGGCGCGTCGGTGGGGCGCGTCATCAGCGCATTCAGGCGCGTGCGCAGCGCGTTGCTTTCGGACTCGAGCATCAACAGGTCGCCGCGCATGCCAGTGCGCTCGACCTGCGCGCGGATCGCATCCTGCTGCGGCGCCAGACCCTGCGCATAGCGCAGCTCGGCCACCGAGCCGAGCCGGTCCATCAGGCCCAGGATCTCTCGGTTCTGCACCAGCAGCGCATTGACCTGCTGGTAGCGGGCATAGGTGGTCTTGATGCGCATGGCGATCTCGGCCCAGGTCGCCTCGGCGCGCGCACCTGCTTCGTCCGCGCTTGCCTGCGCTGCGTCGCGCCGCGCATCGCGCCGCCCCCAGGCCGGAAAGGTCTGGCGAAACTGGTAGCGGGTAGAGCCGACCTTGGATGGCAGCAGGTTGAAGCTGCCGCCACTGGCATCGTTGGTGACGTCGCGCAGCTCCATCTGGAACATCGGGTCCGGCAGCGCACCGGCCGGTGTCACGCGCTCGAGCGCCGCATCGGCCTCGTAGCGCATCGCCCGCACTTCAGGATGCCGTTCGCGTGCGTAGTCGAGCACGCCGCCGAGGGTGCGACCGAGGTCCGACGGCGGCACCGAGGCGGTTGGCGAGGCGGTGGGCGTGGCGGTCGGCTGCGCCTGCGAGGGTGAGACGAACGCGCCCGCGCCCAGCGCCAGGCAGAGCGTGAGCAAGAGCGCTGGCGTGAGAGCAAGCGCAGGTCTCAGCATCGAAGAAGAAACCAGCACAGGCTTGCGCGCCACCGCAGGCGCTGGTGCACGCTGCCGGGCCGCGACGCACGAGGCAGACATCACTTGCCCGCGTAGCTGGTGAACACGCGCCAGCGACCGTCGGCCTGCACCAGCAGCACGTCGTATGGGTCAACCTGCCCCTTGTACTCGGGGCTGTTCATGCCGGGCGAGCCCACCGGCATGCCGGGCGCGGCCAGGCCAAGCGCATCGGGCCGGCTGCGCAGCAGCTTCTTGATGTCGTCGGCCGGCACGTGACCTTCGATCACATAGCCGTCCACCAGCGCCGTGTGGCACGAGGCGAACTTGGCCGGCATGCCGAGCTTGGCGCGATAAAAGCGCGAGTCCGGCACATCGGTGAAGCTCACCTTGAAGCCGGCCGCTTGCAGGTGCTTGATCCAGTCCTTGCAGCAGCCGCAGGTCGGGCTCTTGTAGACGTGCAACTCAGGCAGCGCCTTCTGTGCATGGGCGGTGCGCAGGGCTGCAGCCAGTGGTGCGGCAGCCAGAGCGCCGAGCAAGCGGCGCCGCGTGCTGCGGGGGACAAGCGTGGACGAGACCAGCTTGGACGAGACGACGGTGGAAGAGACGAACGAGGACAAGTCTTTCTCCTGGTTGGGGCGCGCGGCTGCTGTGGCTGCAGCGCGAACACGGCAACGATTTGATCGCAACCCCCGTGCGTGCAGCACGAGGGCGACGGCCAGCCTGCGGGAACAGCTCCGCAGGCGGCGGTCAGATCAAACGAGAAAGACGCAGTACAGGATGATGAGGGGCGGTGCCGTGGCGTCGGCATGCGTCGGCGCCGACAGCGCCAACAATGTGTCGTGCACCTCGATCGTCGGCAGGCGCAGGACCAGCGGTGCCGGTGGCGTAGCTGCCGCCATCGAGGCCGGGTTGCCATTGACCTGGTCGTCGCCCACGCAGTGCTTCACGCACACGCTCTCGGCCGGCGCGCTGCCGTGGCAGTCATGCGCACCCTCGTCGGCGAGCACCTGCTGCCACTCGAGCGCCGCGCCTGCCGCCTGGATCACCGGGCAGGCATGCGTGACCAGGGTCCATTGCGCCAGCAGCAGCGCGCACAGCGCCAGCAGGCCAACGCGAAAGCGCTGGCGTAGGCGGGAGCGGTGGCGGCGGGTCATGGCAATCGAATCAATTGGTCGTCGGGGCCGTCGATGCAGTCGGGCGGTGGGCCGGTGGTGCGGTCGACCCGTTGGACACACTGTAACGGAGTGCGTTGCAGGCTAGTCGTCCGCACGCGGGACGGTCTTGCGCTAGCGCAAGCGCCTATGAGCAGCGGCCGGGCCCTAAGCTGCGGTGCCGAGGCGGGGGGAACCGCAGCGTGCAAGGGCAGGCGGCGACGGTCGTCCGCAATCAACGGAAGGTGCCATGCCAAGCCCCGAAGTGTCTGTGGAAGAGGCCCGTAAGCCGCCGATGATCGAGAGCGTGAGCATGACCACGACGGCTTTCGTGGGGCCGACGCTCATTGGTCCGACCTTGAACGGGCCGCCACCTAGCGGGCCGACCACGCCCTCGCTGCTGACCAGCTTCCAGGACTACCTGCGCCTTTACGGCGGCTCGGAGGACTTGCCGGGCAGCAGTACCGCAACGCCGGCCACGCAACGGATCAACCATGTCGCGCATGCCGCCCGCGCGTTCTTCGACAACGGGGGCCTGCGGCTGTACGTGCTGCGCGTGGCCGGGCGCGGCAAGCAACTGCCCACCGTCGCGGGCTATCGGCGCGCGTTCAAGCTGCGGCGCAACCTGCCCGATGTCGCGCTCGTTGCCGCGCCGGGCTCCAGCGCACGCGACGCAGGCACTCGCGCGGCGATCGAGCAGGCACTGATCGCGCATGCGGCGCAGCCCGGGCTGCACTGCATGGCGATCGTCGATCCGCCACCGGAGCTGGATCTCACCGCCGTGTTGGACTGGCGCCAGGGGCTCGGCGCTGGTGTAGGCCGCGCTGCCCTCTACTACCCCTGGCTCACGGTCGCCAATCCGCTGAGGGTTGCGGGCGGCGCGCAGCCGGCCGAGCTCGACCTGCCACCCTCCGGCTTCGTGTGCGGAGTGATCGTGCGCGCGACCCTCGAGCGCGGCGTGCACAAGGCGCCGACCGATGAAGTCGTGACCCTTGCACTGCGCAGCGCGCGGCCGATCAGCAAGGCCGAGCAGGAACAGTTGAACCCGGCAGGTGTGAATTGCCTGCGCACCTTTCCGGGCCGCGGCTTGCGGGTGTGGGGCGGCCGCAGCCTGTCGCAGGACGCCGAATGGAAGTACATCAGCGTGCGCCGCACGGTGGACTACCTGCAGGCGTCGATCGAGCGCGGTTTGCAATGGGTGGTATTCGAACCGAACGGCGAGCCCTTATGGGCCAACGTCCGTGCGTCCATCAAGGACTTTCTGTTGAGCCAATGGCAAGACGGTGTGCTGCAGGGGAGCACGCCCGAGCAGGCGTACTTCGTGCGCTGTGATCGCAGCACCATGACGCAGGCCGATGTCGACCGCGGCCGGCTGGTTGCACTGATCGGGCTCGCCACGATGAAGCCCGCTGAATTCGTCACGTTTCGCATCGGGTTGAAGATCGCCAACGCTGGCTAAACACGTTTAATGAAGAACCAAGCACTGATGTGCGCCGTCAGTGCTGCGGTCTCATAGGTGCGAGGTGAGGCGTGCTGCGATGCGTGGTTCAGTGGTGCTTTTGCGCACGGTCCTGCGCGCGCACTTGTGCATCGAGCCCATCGTGCCGCTCACGCACCTGCGCTGGCCAGCGGCTCTTGATGTAGGCGAGCACGGCCCAGATGTCGTCGTCGATCAGCACGTCCTTGAACGCCGGCATGTCGCTCTGGTAGCCCGCAGGGGCATGCGGCGGCACCAGGCCGTGCTTGGTGAGCTCGAACAGTTGCGTACTCGGGTGGTGCCAGGTGTGGCCGCTCTCATCGTGGGGCGGCGCGGGCAGGCGGCCATTGTCGCGGCGCGTGGTCCAGTTGGGCTGGCCTTCGAGCTGGGCACCATGGCAGGCGGCGCAGTGGCTCGCGTAAACGCGCTCGCCAGCGGCAATCCGCTGCGCATCACGCAGGTCAGGCACCCGACTCCAGGCGTCACCGCCGCTGCGCGCGCGATGGTCGATCCAGATGACGCCCGCGATGAAGGCCGCCAACGCCGCGGCCGCTACCACCACGCCCCATTTCACGCCCCAGCGAAGACGCACCGCGCTCACTTGACCACAATGGTGCCGCGCATGCCCGCCTCGAAGTGCCCGGGCACGAGACATGCGAAGCTGAACTCGCCCGGCTGGGTGAACTGCCACAGGATCTCGCCGCGCCTGGCTGGCGCGACATGCGCCATGTACGGCGCGTCGTGCTCCATGTCGGGGTTCTTGCGCATCAACGCGGCGTGCCGCGCCAGTTCCGCTTCGGTGCCGATGACAAGTTCATGCATCACCCGGCCGCGGTTGACCACGCGCAGCCGGATGGTGTCGCCACGCCTCACCTGCAGCCGCTGCGGCACGAAGCGCATGGCGTCGCCCATGGTCACCTCGATCGTCCGCACCACCTTCGCCGGATCGCCGCTGCGGCCAAAGGCTGTTTCGATGATCTCCAGCGTGCCCGCCGCGCCCGGCTTTGGATCGTGCGCATCGTTGCCGTGGGCGAGGGCCAAGGTCGGCAGGCAGAGCAGCAGGCTGGTGAGGAGGACAAGCATGGATGGAGGTGGGTTGATGGACGTGCATTGATGGACTTGCCTCAGAGTGTATTGGGGCGCGTGCGCAGGCTGTGCGTAACGAAGGGCGGCGACGCCGCCTACACTGCCCGCATGCCACATCGTTGTGTTGCCTTACTGATTGCAATGGCGGTGGCGGGCCCCGCGGCTGCCACGGTGTCCACCGCGGCGCACGAAGTCTTTGACCGCGAGCTGCGCCCCGGTGGCTTCCATGAGGTGTGCGTGCGTCTGGTGCGAAACGAGGCAATCGACTATCGCTTCGAGGCCACGGCGCCGGTTGAATTCAACATCCACTATCACCGCGGCAGGGATGTGTTCTATCCGGTGCGCCAGGCGCAGGTGCGCGGCGCGGCCGCCCAGTTCCGCGCGCCTGCGGCAGACGACTATTGCCTGATGTGGGAAAACACTGGTGCGGGGACCGTGCGCGTGCAAGGCGCGCTCACACGGGTGCGTTAAGGGCTCGTTAGCAAACAAGCTGAACGTTCACCCTGATCCGATGCAGTAGTTCCAGTCACCATGGAAGGCTGCGCGTTTG
>JBIIZX010000284.1:0-5041 GCA_044346055.1 Burkholderiaceae bacterium
CGATCGTGGCCGACTTGAACCAAGGGAAGTTCTCGAACGGCAAGAAGAGCTCCTCGTCGCCGAGTAGCAACCAGAAGCCGTGGCGCGATACGTGCGTGACCTCAGCCGCCGAAGTGACGGTTCCAGGCATGGCGAATCTCCTCAAGATGGCGCTCGACGACGGCCTGAGCTTCCCTCAACTGTCGCGGTGACAACCCGAATTATGGGCGCTTCCGGCTGCGCCCTAACATCGAAACCGCAGCGCCACGGCACGGCGCCGGCCGCGAGCAGACGCTCCGCTTGCTCAGCCGCTGACTGGCTGCTTCAGGCGCATTCTTGCTCACCTTCCGACCGACGGCAATTGGCCGGACAGCGACATCCTCCAACCGGCACACAAGCAGACACTGCCGCGCTGGCCCTACAACGTCTACGCCCGGTCCGCAGTAGCGCCCGCTACTGATTCCGCATCCAGTCCGCGGTCTGGAAGAACGACTCGTTGAGTCGCTCGCGCAAGTGCTCGGGCACTGCGAGCTCGTGCATAGCCTGGTCCATGCACGCCAGCCACTGGTTGCGCTCGACGGTACCGATGGCAAACGGCAGGTGCCGCGCACGCAGGCGTGGGTGACCAAAGCGCTCGATGTAGTGGCTTGGCCCGCCGAGCCAGCCCGAGAGGAACCAGTACAGCTTGTCGCGGGCGTGCGTGAGCTCGTTGCCGTGCACGGAGCGCAGCTCGCGGTACTGCGCCTCGAGGTCCATCAGGTCGTAGAAACGGTCGACCAGCGCGCGCACGGCTGCATCCCCGCCGAGCAGCGCGTACGGCGTCTCAGCAGCCTCTTGTGCGTCTTCGGACGGATTGGGCACACTCATCGCGCCGGGAACTCTCGTCACGCCTCACGCAGCGTGGTCAACGGCGGCGTGCGCAGCACCGTGCGCAGACCCAGCCAGCCGCCCGCCAGCGCGCAGGCGGCACCGCCGCCGGTGCCAAGCACAAAGATCCACGGCGTGACGGCGTAGTCGAACTCGAAGGCGTACTTGGCCAGTGCCCAGCCGATGGCGGCTGCACCGCCGGCAGCGAGAAAGCCCGCCAGCCCGCCAAGGCAGGCCATCTCCGCCACCTGCGCCCTCGACAGCTGCTTGCGGCTGGCACCGAGCGCACGCAACAGCCCCGCCTCGCGCACGCGCTCGTCGCGCGAGCTGGCCAGTGCGGCGTACAGCACCAGCACACCGGCAGCAAGCGTGAACACGAACAGGAACTCCACTGCGGCGATCACCTGGTCAAGCACCGCCTGCACCTGGAGGAACACGGCGCTGGTGTCGACCACCGTGAGGTTGGGGAACTCGCGCACCAGCTCAGTGGTAAAGCCTGCGCGTGCCTCCGGCAGGTGGAACGCGGTGATGAAGCTCCGAGGTTGATCGGCCAGCAGCGACGGCGGCATGATCACGAAGAAGTTGGCGCGCATGCTGTCCCAGTTAACCTTGCGCAGGCTGGTGACGCGTGCCGTGACCTGGCGACCGGCGATGTCGAAGGTCAGCGCGTCGCCCAGCGCGAGGCCGAGCGTCTTGGCAATGCCCTCCTCCATAGACAGCTCGTCGCTGCCGTCGCGGAACCACTGCCCGGCAGTGATGCGGTTGTGGCCGGGCGCCTCCGTCATGTAAGACAGGTTGAACTCGCGATCGACCAGCCGCTGCGCGCGCTCATTGGCAAAGTCCTCGGGACCGACGGGTTTGCCGTTACGCGCAATGAGCCGGCCGCGGATCATGGGCGACAGCGCTGCATCCGTGAGCCCCGCCGCCTGCAGGCGTGCCTGCACCGGCTGCACCTGGTCCGGCTGGATGTTGATGACAAAGCGGTTGGGCGCATCGGCGGGCGCGCTGGTGCGCCAGGCGTTGACGAGATCGGTGCGCGTCACCGTCAGCAGAAGCAGCGCCATCAGGCCCACCGCGAGCGACACCAGCTGCACGATGGTCGCCACCGGCCGCCGCTGCACGGCGGCGATGGCAAAGCGCCAGCTGATGCCAAGCTGCCCGGTGAAGGCGCGCAGCGGCTTGAGCAACTGCAGTGCGCCCCAGGCCACCAGCGCAAACACAACGACACCGATCGCAAAGCCGCCGGCGGTGAGGCTGCCCACGCGCAGGTCGTCGCTCGTCCACAGCAGCAGGCAAAAAAAACTTGCAAAGCCGATGAGGTAGCCCAGCGCAGCGCGGCCCGAGGGTGGACCGAGGTCCTTGCGCAGCACGCGCAGCGGTGGCACGCGGCGCAGTTGCACCAGCGGCGGCAAGGCAAAGCCAAGCAGCAGCACCAGGCCCACGGCGCCGCCCTGCAGGGCCGGCCACGCCGAGGGCTGCGGCAGGCTGGCCTGGATCAGCGACCCGAGCACGCTCAGCAGCACGAAGTGAAAGGCGTAGCCGAGCAACATGCCGCCCACGCATGCAGCGATGCCGATGTAGACGAACTCCAGCGCAAACAGGCGAAAGATGTCGGTCTGCGCCAGGCCGAGGCAACGCATCATGGCGCACGAGTCCAGATGCCGCAGCGAGAAGCGGCGCGCGGCCGCGGCAACCGCGACGGCGGCCACCATGGCCGCGAGCAAGGCCACCAGCGAGAGGAAGCGCTCCGCGCGCTGCAATGTGCGCTGCATTTCGGGCCGCCCGCCTTCGAGCGATTCGAGCTGCTGGCCACGTGCGAGTGTGGGGCGGGTTGCGTTGACAAAGGCTTCCACCTGAGTCCGCTCGCCCGCAACCAGCAAGCGGTAAGTGACGCGGCTGCCCGGCTGGATCAATTCGGTGGCGGGCAGGTCCGCCAGGTTGAGCATCACGCGCGGTGCAAAGTTGATGAACTGCCCACCCCGGTCCGGTTCGATGGCGATGAGCTTGTCGATGCGAAACACCTTCTCGCCGAGCTTCAGTTGCTCGCCGACCTTCAACTGCAGCGCCTGCACGGTCTGCAGATCGACCCACACCGTGCCCGGCGCTGGTACGGCGCGCGTTTCGGCGTCCGGCAGATCGACTGCCGCACGCACACGTAGGCGCCCGCGCAGCGGATAGCCCTCTGACACCGCCTTCACTGCGGACAGCGACGCGAAGTCGGGATTGGTGGCGTTCAGCGCCATGCTGGGAAAGACCACCGTCTCGGCCATCTGCAGCCCCTGCGCCTGGGCGCGCTCGCGCAAAGGGGCGCTCAACGGGGCGTCGGAGGAGATCACTGCATCGGCGCCCAGCAGTTGCGCGGCGTCGCGCTCGAGCCCGAGGCGTATGCGGTCGACAAAGAAGCCGACGCTCGTCACGGCCGCCACCGCAATCACGAGGGCCGAGGCGAGCAGGCGCAGTTCTCCGGCGCGCCAGTCGCGCAGCGTCATGCGCAGGGCCTGGTCGAACAGGCGATCGAGAGTCATGGCAGTCCTGGTGGTGAGTGCAGTCGGTGCAAACGGTGAAATCAGTGCAACTTTGCCGGCGCGCCGGCAATGTAGGTCTGGGACACAACGCGGTCGTCACCGAGCACCAGCAGCGCGAACAGCAGCGCCTCGACCGATTCGGCCCGCGCCGTGCGCCGCGCCAGGAGCGGCGTGGCTTGCGGGTCCAACACAATGACATCAGCCTCGGCGCCAGGTTCCAGGGTGCCGACCTGGTTCCAACCGAGCGCCAGTGCTGCGCCGCGGCTGGCCCAGTACCAAAGCTGCAGCGCCGACAGGCCGTGGCCGCGCAGCCGCCCGATCTCGTGCGCCGAGCGCATGGCCGAAAACATCGAGAACGATTGGCCGCCACCGACGTCGGTGGCCAGCGTCAGCGCCATGCCAGCCGCGAGCGAGGCCTCGAAGTCGAACAGCCCGCTGCCGAGGAACAGGTTGGACGTGGGGCAGACCGCGGCGATCGCGCCCTGTGCGGCCATGCGGGCGCGGTCAGAAGCGTCGAGGTGGATGCCATGCGCGTAGATCGAGCTCGGTGTGAGCAGGCCAAAGCTCTCGTAGACGTCGAGATAGCTGCGCGCTTCGGGATAGAGCTCGGCAATCCAGCGGCACTCGTCCACGTTTTCGGCCACATGGGTTTGCACATGCAAGCCGGGCCGTGCGCGCGCCAGTTCGCCCGCGGCCTGCAACTGGGCGCGCGATGAGGTTGCTGCGAACCGCGGCGTGATCGCATAGGCCAGCCGACCGCGGCCATGCCAGCGATCGGCCAAGGCTGCGCTATCGGCCACGCCGCCTGCGGCGGTATCGCGCAGATTGTCCGGGCAGTTCACGTCCATCAGACACTTGCCTGCCACCAGCCGCACGTCGCGCTCGTGGGCCGCGACAAACAGCGCCTCGACCGACTGCGCGTGCACGGTGCCATAGACGCAGGCGCTGGTGGTGCCGTGGCGCGCGAGTTCATCGAGAAAGAACGTGGCGGACTCGGTGCAGCGCGCCGCATCGGCATAGCCGGCTTCCACCGGAAAGGTGTGCCGCTCCAGCCAATCCAGCAGTCCGAGCGCGGGCGATGCGATGACATCGATCTGCGGCAGATGGAGATGCGTGTCGATGAAGCCCGGCGTGATGATCCGGCCGCGGTGATCGTGCAGGACCGTCGCATCGTCGACCCATTGCGCCGCCAGCGCCGCATGGTCACCGCGCGCAACAATGCGGCCCGCCTCCATCACGAGCAGGCCATCGTCGACCTGCCGCACGGCCTTGCTGCTGGTCGACGGATCCGCGGTGAAGTCGATGAGCTGCCCACGCAGCGCAACGCGGCCCGCCGTCATGCGCGCGCCCTGGCGCAAGCAGTGCGCCTCACCTGTCGCATCGCATGCGCCGACCACGCGGCGGCATCGCCGCGCGGCTTGCACGCGGCAAGGAGAGTTGCATCAATCACGGAAGGGAACACTTTGGAGAAGACGGGCACCGGCACCCGGGCCAAGTGACAAGGCACCGCTCACTGCAGCGACCTGAGCAAAGCCCTGCGCGATATTGCCATGTATTGCATGAGCGCCAGACTCGAGCAATCGGGCTCGGAGCCGTGATCTCGCAGCGTCTGTGGCGGCGCTCGGCTTTATTCTCTTTGACGATCATCGCGTCAATTCAGAAGCCTGTCG
>JBIIZX010000286.1:0-5023 GCA_044346055.1 Burkholderiaceae bacterium
GGGCGCAGCCGATGCCCGTTGGCATCGGCGAGCACTTGAGCGCAAGCTGGCCGCGTCGGCGCCGCGCAAACCCGCGTAGCCCCGACCGACCAAAGTGGCTCGGACGACAAACACGCTTGCGGCCCTCATTGCAGAGGGAGATCGACCATGCGCGGGGGCGACCTGGTGAAACATCCGGGCTAGCAACGAGTTGCCTGACTGGGCGCGCCCGCTCCCTCGCGCTCCCTCG
Source organism: Burkholderiaceae bacterium (assembly GCA_044346055.1). Taxonomy (GTDB): domain Bacteria; phylum Pseudomonadota; class Gammaproteobacteria; order Burkholderiales; family Burkholderiaceae_F; genus JALHMQ01. The sequence goes on from JBIIZX010000286.1 coordinate 230, forward strand.
CGCTCCGGCCAGCCGGCCCGTATGCTCCCCGCCGTGACCCCGGCGCCCACGCACGCACCTTCATCCGACCCGGCCGCAGCCGCGTTCATCGAGCGCTGGCGCGCAGCCGATGGCACCGAGCTTTCCAACTATCAGCTCTTCGTGCATGAGCTGGCCGTGCTGCTTGGCGTCGAGACACCGCAGCCCTCGCGTGAAGACACGCGCGACAACGCCTATGTGTTTGAGCGCCGCGTCACCCTTGCGCGGGGCGATGGCTCCAGCAGCGAAGGCCGCATCGACTGCTACCGCCGCGGCGCCTTTGTGCTCGAGGCCAAGAAGATCCGCGCCGGTGTGCAGACCAAGGGCTTTGACGACGCGTTGCTGCGTGCGCGCAGCCAGGCCGAGACCTATGCCCGCGCCCTGCCGGCCGATGAAGGCCGGCCGCCGTTCCTGCTGGTGGTCGATGTCGGTCACGTGATCGAGCTGTACGCCGAGTTCACGCGCAGCGGCGCTACCTACACACCCTATCCGGACCCGCGCTCGCACCGCATCCGGCTGCCGGATCTGGAAAGTGCGGAGGTCCGCGCCACCCTGCGCGCCGTCTGGACCGATCCGCTGGCACTCGACCCCACGCGCCGCGCCGCGCGCATCACGCGCGAGATTGCCGCGCAACTGGCGCAGGTGGCCAAGGCGCTGGAAGCCGCGGGCCACGCGCCCAAGCGGGTGGCGGGCTTTCTGAGCCGCTGCCTGTTCACCATGTTTGCCGAGGACATCGGCCTGCTGCCCAGGCGCGCCTTTGCCGATCTGCTGGAGCGCTACATCACGCGCCCCGAGGTGCTCACGCGCCAGCTCGAAATCCTGTGGCAGAACATGGACCGTGGCGAGTTCTCGCCGCTGCTCGAGACCACGCTGCTGAAGTTCAACGGCAAGCTCTTCAAGCAGCCCGAGGCACTGCCGCTTGCGCGTGCGCAGATCGAGCTGCTCGCTGCCGCCGCGCGCGCCGACTGGAAGCAGGTCGAGCCCGCCATCTTTGGCACGCTGCTCGAACGCGCGCTCGACCCCGCCGAGCGCCACGCCCTCGGCGCGCACTACACGCCGCGCGCCTACGTCGAGCGCCTGGTGCTGCCAACGCTGATGGAGCCGCTGCGCGCCGACTGGCAGCACGTGCAGGCCGCGGCCCTCGTGCTGCTCAACGAAGGCGGCGCAAAAGCGGCCGAGGACGCGCGCCGCGTGGTGCGCGAGTACCTGATGCGACTGTGCGAAGTGCGCGTGCTCGACCCGGCCTGCGGCAGCGGCAACTTCCTGTACGTGGCGCTGGAGCAGATGAAGCGCCTCGAAGGCGAGGTGCTCAACTTTCTCGATGAACTCGGCGACACCCAGGGCCGGCTCGACATGGCCGGCACCAGTGTCGACCCGCACCAGTTGCTCGGCATCGAGCTGAACCCGCGCGCGGCCGAAGTTGCGGAGATGGTGCTGTGGATCGGCTACCTGCAATGGCACTTCCGCACCCGCGGCAACGTCAACCCGCCGCTGCCGGTGCTCAAGGACTTTCACAACATCGAGTGCCGCGACGCCGTGCTGGCCTACGACCGGGTGGAGTACGAGCTCGACGAGCAAGGCCGGCCGGTGACGCGCTGGGACGGCAAGACCATGAAGAAGCACCCGGTGACGGGGCTCGATGTGCCCGACGAGAGAGCGCGCGTGCCGGTGGAGAAGTACGTCAATCCGCGGGCGGCGGAATGGCCGCAGGCGGATTTCGTGATTGGGAACCCGCCGTTCATTGGCAACAAGCGGATGCGGATTGCACTGGGCGAGGGCTATGTGGAGGCGCTGCGCAGCTCGTGGCCATCCGTGCCGCAGAGCGCGGATCTGGTGATGTATTGGTGGGAACACGCGGCCGAAATCACTCGAGTTGGAAAGCTACGGCGCTTCGGGTTTATCACCACCAACAGCCTGACGATGATCTTTAATCGACGGGTCGTGGATTCGCACCTAGCGGGAGCGCATGGGGGCGCTCCATTACGCCTTTGCTTCGCCGTCCCCGACCATCCCTGGGTCGATAGCACAGACGGCGCTGCGGTGCGGATCGCGATGACCGTCGGCTCAGCTGGCGCGGGCGTCGGACAACTCTTGTCCGTCGAGAGCGAGCAGCGGCGGGACGATGGCGAGGCCGATGTCACGCTGGCAAGACGCGATGGCGTAATCAGCGGAGACCTTCGCACTGGCGCAGACCTCACGCGAGTAAGAGTGCTGACTTGCAATGCGATGCTTGCGAGTCGCGGTGTAATTCCGCACGGTGCTGGCATGGTGCTGACTCAAGAGCAACGCGATACCTTGGAACCGAATGCGCCGATTCGGCCCTATCGGAATGGTCGAGACCTAACCGAGCGTCCGCGTGGTGTCTATGTCATAGATTGCTTCGGCCTGCGTCCTGAGCAGATCCGCGAAAACTTTCCGCGGCTGTATCAATGGCTCATTGATTACGTGAAGCCGGAGCGGGATGCGATGCAGGATCGCGACTTGCGAGAGAAGTGGTGGTTGCATCGGCGAAGCAACGAGGATCTCCGGCGCGCGCTGATGGGGCTCACGCGCTACATAGCTACGGGGCAGGTCGCAAAGCACCGAACCTTTCAATTCCTGGACGGCGCCGTACTGCCTGACGACAAGCTGATCGCCATTGGATTGGACTCGGCCGTCGCCTTGGGGGTGCTTTCGAGTCGCTCACATGCTGTTTGGGCGGTCGCTACGGGCGGCCGGTTGGGCGTTGGCAACGATCTCGTGTACAGCAAATCCGTCTGCTTTGATCGGTTCCCCTTCCCCGTCGCCATGTCGCCGCAGGCCGAGCGCATCGTCCGGCTGGCCGAGCAGATCGACGCCTGTCGCAAGCGCCAGCAGGCCCAGCACTCCGACCTCACGTTGACCGGCATCTACAACGTGCTGGAGAAGCTCCGCCGCGGCGAGCCGCTAACGGCCAAGGACAAGGTCATCCACGACCGCGGCCTCGTGTCGGTGCTGCGCGAGCTGCACGACGAACTCGATCGCGCCGTCTTCGCCGCGTACGGCTGGAACGATCTGGCCGATGCGCTGGTCGGCAAGCCCGGTGCGACCACGCCGTATCCGGAGAAGTCGCCCGAGCAGGCCGCCGCCGAGGAAGAACTGCTGTCGCGGCTGGTGGCGCTCAACGCCGAGCGCGCCGCCGAAGAAGCGCGCGGTGTGGTGCGCTGGCTGCGGCCGGAGTTTCAGGTCAAGGCGGCGAAGGTGGACCACAAAGAGGACGGAGAACAGCGGGGCGAACAGCGCGGCGAGCAGGGTGAGATCGACGTTGAGACTGAGCCTGAGACTGACGTCGAGACCGAGGCGCCCGCTGCCGCCATCACCGCCGCACCGCTAACGCCCGCCGGCAAGCGCGTGGCATGGCCGTCCACCCTGCCCGAGCAGATTCGCCTGGTGGCCGACACCGTGGCCGCCGCGCCGCAGGGCCTCGATCTCGATCAGCTTGCCGCGCAGTTCACCGGCCGCGGCGCCTGGAAGAAGCGCCTGCCCGATATCGTCGATTCACTCGCCGCACTCGGCCGCGTGAAGATCGACCGACAGGGCGACGCTATCCGCCTGCATGGTTGAACCGCAGGCCGCCCCGCCCGACCTCGCGCAGCGCGACGAGGTGTGGCGGCGCGTGGGCCGCAACTTGCTGCAGTTCCAGAAGATCGAAGGCGCGTGGAAGCAGCTGCTTCTCGCGGCCCTCGTGCAGACGCCGGTCGGGCAGGGGCCGCGGGTTGATGCGCGCGCGTCCGTCGTTCTGCGCATGAACATGGGTGAGGCGCTCAAGACCGTTCTCGCCGAGGTGGTGACGCCGCAACCCGCAGACACGCCAAGAGCCGTAAACGCTGCCGCGTCCATCGTCACCCGCTTCAGCCTCACGCCGGCTGACGCTGCCGACCTCGATGTTTTGCGTAATCGCTGGCTGGCCGCGGTGCAGGCGCGCAACCAGCTCGTGCATCACCAGCTCGATCGGTTGACCAGCACGTCCGCCAATGACTTCAGCCTGGTTCTCGATGAACTCGACGCGCAGCACGTGCAGGCGGTGGTCGTGCTGGAAGAGGTGCGCGCCACCCTCACGCAGTTGGTGGCCCATCGGCAGGCGCTGGCTGCGGAGTTGAGCGCGCCGGAGGGGCAGTCCGCCCTCCTTGCGCAACTGGCTGAGGCGCGCGCTGTCGAGATCTTGTGGCGCACTGCGGAGTCGCATACCCGCAAGGACGGCTGGACCCTGCTGCAGACGGCCCAGCAGGGCTTGTCCGGTCTGGGCAAAGATGAGGTGGAACTGCTCATCCAGCGCGACGGTAAGCGCTGGGTCGACGCGTTGCTTGCAGCACCCGATGGCCTGTTCGATTGCGCGGATGAGCCATGTCCCAATCATCCGGGGCAGGCGCGCCGGCGCCTGTACCGGATCAAGCAAAGCGTTCTGAATCAGGCTTGATCGAGCCGCTTTCGAGCGCTCATTGGCTCTTCAGCGTGAAGGGCCTGCGGTGGCGGGCGACGCCGAGGGCGGCGAGTGCGCCTGGGCCAGTGTGCCAAGCCCCTGCGCGTCGTTCGATTGGCGGCGCAGCGGGTCTGCGCCAGACGCAAGTCAGGGTGCTAGCCCGGATGTTTCACCAGGTCGCCCCCGCGCATGGTCGATCTCCCTCTGCAAAGAGGGCCGCAAGCGTGTTTGTCGTCCGAGCCACTTTGGTCGGTCGGGGCTACGCGGGTTTGCGCGGCGCCGACGCGGCCAGCTTGCGCTCAAGTGCTCGCCGATGCCAACGGGCATCGGCTGCGCCC
>JBIIZX010000287.1:0-5011 GCA_044346055.1 Burkholderiaceae bacterium
GATGAAGCAATGGCTCGCCATGCTGCTGGCCAGTGGCAACCGCGATCCCGAACTGGCGCCGCTGGCCGGCTACTCGATCGCGCGCGGCTTCCTGCTTGAAAACCTGGCCGGCGAAGTCGATGCGAGCCTGCAGAACGATCTCTTCATGACGGGCGCGTTCTCGCTGCTCGATCGATTGACCGGCATGCCGCTGGAAGCACTGTTCGCGCGCGCAGCGCTCAGCCCGGCCACCATGGACGCGCTGGTCTGCGGCACCGGGCCGATGGCGCCGCTTTTCGAACTCGCCGTGCTGAGCGAGCAACCGGACATGCAGCGCGTGCAGCGCCGCCTTGACCGGCTCACGATCTCGCCCGCCGCCTACAACCGCGCGGTGCTGCGCTCGACCATCGCCGCCAATGCCGTGGCGACGCTGCACGAGGGCTCAGCCAACTAACGCGCGCGGCGAGCAACGGAAACTGCGACGAGAACTGCAGCGAGACCTGTTGACGGCAGCACCGCGATCGCTTCAGGCGCCCGCCGCAGTGGCACGCTTGCGGCTGCGGGAACTGCTTCACAAGAGGCACCGCAAGGCCAGCGCGGTAAGCGGGTGTCGCAATCGCAGCCGCTAACCAGGCGTGTACAAGGGCTGCTGCACGCATCGCTGCCCAGACCCCAGGCTCAACCGACAATGAACGATGTCGTCCAGCTCACTCGACCCTCTGCGCCTGAAGTTGCGCCCGAAGTCGCCATCGTCGCCAGCCTGCCGCACAGCGGCACTTTCGTGCCGCCTGAGATCGCCGCCGCATTCACCGATGAACAGCGCGCGTGGCTGCGCAACACCGACTGGTACCTGGACCGTCTGTACGACTTCCTGCCCGAGCTTGGCATCACGATGGTCAGCGCGACCCACAGCCGGTACGTGGCAGACCTCAATCGCGATCCGGCCGGTCCAGTGCGCGGCTCGTTCTTCCGCTCGCCGGTGCCGAACTTCACGGCCGATGGCCGGCCCGTCTATGCGCAGTCGCCGACCGATCAGTCATTGGCCGAGCGCATCGAACGCTATCACCTTCCCTATCACCTGGTCATCGCGCAGGAGCTTGCGCGCGTGCACGAGCACTTCGGGCACGCGCTTCTCATCGACCTGCATTCGTACATGAGCCCGGGTGAGGCTGACATCTGCCTCGGTGATGGCCGCGGGACGACGGCAAGCCGGGAGCGTCAGGAGGCACTTGCTGGCGCCTTCGGCGCCCAACAGTTTTCGGTCGCGCACAACGACCCCTGGTCGGGCGGCTACATCGTGCGCCAGCATGCGCGCCTGCCGTCGATCGAGGCGATCCAGATCGAGTTGCGTTACACGACCTACCTGCAGACGGCAACGCTCGACGTTCCGGGCAGTCCGGTGGTCGATCGCGGGCTCTGGGAGTCAACGCGGGCAAGGCTGCGAAGCGCGATCAGCGCAGTGATTGAGGCCGCCAGCGGAATCGAAGTCAAGGCGAAGTGAAGGCCAAACTGGAGACCGAACCGGAGACCGAGCGGGAGACAGAACTCGAGGCCGAACTCGAGGCCGAACTGAAGGCCGCACTCGAGTCCGGACTCAAGCCGAACCGACAGCGCGCAGCGCTAAACGCTCACCCAGCAGCAGCCGTCGGACTGATCGGCCACCATCACGTCGCTCTCGCCGCAGCCCAGCACGGGAGCGAGTGCTGCGCGTGCCAGTTGCGGGCGGTTGTTCTCGCGGCTCAGGTGGGCGGCCACGACGGTGTTCAGGCAATCGCGCCGCATGGCCTGCAGCAGTTGTGCGGCCTGCGCGTTGGACAGATGCCCCCGGTCGCCGGCAATGCGTTGCTTGAGAAACGGCGGATAGCGGCCGCTGTGCAGCAGGTCGGCATCGTGATTGCATTCGAGCAGTAGCGCGTGCAGGCCATCGAAGGCACGCGCGACCGCGGTGGTTGGCATCCCGATGTCGGTGAGGATGCCGAGGCGGCGGTCGCCGTCGGTGACGACGAGTTGCAGCGGCTCGGCGGCATCGTGCGGCACGGCCAGCGGCGTGATCTGCATGGCACCGACCGTGATCGGCACGCCGTCACGCGCGCTCCGCCAGTCAATGCACTCGTCCGTCAGCCTGGCGGCGCTGCGCGTGCCGGTTGAACACAGCAGCGCCATGGTTCGCCGCTTGAGCAGCGGCCGCACGCCGCCCACATGATCGGCGTGCTCGTGCGTGACGAACACGGCGTCGAGATCGTCAATGGCAAGGTCAAGGCGGCCCAGGCGTTCTTCGAGTTGCTTCGGCCCGAAGCCGTTATCCACCAGCACGCGGGTGACGAACAGACCTTCGCTGGCCTCGATCAGCAGCGCGTTGCCAGCGCTGCCCGATCCCAGGCTGCAGAAGCGAAGCATCTGTTCGGAGTCGGGATTCAGGATTCGGGATTCCGGATTCAGGCTTGCGGCGCGCGGACGTGGTGCCTTTGCCTGAATCCTGAATCCCGATTCCGGACCGCTACCTCAATTGCTGGTTCAGCAGCGTGAGGATACGGTCGGTCGACTGGGAGCTCTCCGGCTTGCCGTCCTTGTCGAGCACGGTGACCACGCTGGCAGCCCCGCGGGTGGTCACGAGCACGCGGTACTGCGGTGCCACGATCTTTGGATCAGAGCCAAAGAGCTTGGAGAACATGCCCTGTTGGCTGCGCTGCTTGGCCTCGACGTCGGGGTCGAGATAGCGCACGAAGTACACGCCGTTGGCGCGGTCGCGGTCTTCCACCGTGAAGGCTCCGCGATCAAGCCCCAGGCCCACTCGGCGCCAGGCACGGTCAAAAGGCTCGTCGATCTCGACGCGCTCGGCGCTGCCGGTCGCACCCTTGATGAGCCGCACGGTCTGCGTCTGCGCCACCGTGCTGCCGCCGGTGGCTGCCGCGGCACCAGTGGCCGCGCCTGCTGAGGCAGCGCCCGCAGCGGCGGGCGCCGGGCCGGTTGCGCCCACTGGCCGTGCAGCCGCAGGTGCGGTCGCAGCGACCGTTGTGGTGGGAACAGTTGGTGCATTGGGCGCGAAGCGCAGCAGCAGTCGCTGCAGCATCTCGGCCTCGAGTTCCGGGTCGCTTGGCCGTGGCTGCCACCTGGTGCTGTCGCGCGTCGCATTGGTGAACACTTCTTCCATGCCGCGATGGCTGATGAACACCTCGGTGGTGTTCTTGGTGGTGCGCTCCAGACGCGTGCGGAAGCGATCGCGTTCGCCGCTGGAGTACAGGCCATCAAATACCCGGCCGATGGTGCGGCGGATGATGTCCTGCGGGATCTTGGCGCGGTTCTCGCTCCACACCGTCTCGACGATGCCAAGCGCGGCGTCATCGCGCTCCAGCGTCAGGCCTATGCTCGGCCAGAACTCACGCACAACAGGAAACACCTGCTCCGGCGGCAGGTCGACGGCGAGCCAGCGCTGCTGGCCGGCGCGTTCAATGCGCGCGACCTGGGTGGTCGCAACCACCGTTGCTGCGCCTGGCACCGGCGGCCGCTGCGCGCTGGCCTGGCTGGCCTGGCCCGCCTGGCTGGCCGATACGGCACCGGGCACGGCAAAGCGGTCATTGGATGGCAGCGTCGACAGGCCCGGCGGCACATCGAGCGCCTCGCGTGTCGGCTTGGCGCCGCGATAGTCGATCTTGTCCGACCCGGGGTTGGTGACGGTGCAGCCCACCATCAGGGCCGCGGCAAAGACCACCAGGGCAGCACGCCCTGGCAGGTGTTGAACCAGCATGTGGTCTCCTAGATCAGTCCGACGTCTTTGAGTGCGGACTCAACGACTGGTTGTGCGGCAGCCGACAATGGCACCAGCGGCAAGCGCAGGCCCGGCTTGATGCGGCCCATGCGCGCGAGCGCCCATTTGACTGGAATCGGGTTGGGCTCGACGAACAGCTTGTGCGCCAGCGGCAGCTGCTCGTTATTCAGTCGGCGCGCCGCGGCCAAGTCACCATCGAGGGCAGCGCGGCACATCTGGCTGAAGAGCTTGGGCGCCACGTTGGCCACCACCGAAATCACGCCATGGCCGCCAAGCAGCATCAACGACAGTGCGCTGTCGTCGTTGCCGCTGTAGACGGCAAAGTCCTTGGGCAGGCGCTTGAGCAGGTCGGCCGCACGGGCCATGTCACCGGTTGCGTCCTTCAGGCCGACGATGCCCGGCACCTGGGCCAGGCGCACCGTGGTGTCGTTGGCCAGATCGGCCACCGTGCGGCCGGGCACGTTGTAGAGGATGACGGGCAGGCCACAGGTCTCGGCCACCTTGCGAAAGTGCTGGTACAGGCCCTCCTGCGTGGGCTTGTTGTAGTACGGCACCACCTGCAACGTGGCCTGCGCGCCGCACTTCCTGGCAAAGTGGGTGAGCTCGATCGCCTCGGCGGTCGAGTTGCCGCCAGTGCCCGCAATGACCGGCACGCGCCCTTTGGCCGCTTCCACCGCCACCTTGATGAGCTCGCAGTGCTCCGCGTGATTGACCGTCGGTGACTCGCCCGTGGTGCCCACGGCGACGATGCCATTGGTGCCTTCGGCGATATGCCAATCGATGAGCCGCTTGTACGCGTCCAGATCGAGTGATCCGTCCTCGTGCATGGGCGTGACGATGGCGACCAGACTGCCAGTGATCATTGCGGGTCCTTGTTCTGCATTGCCTGCCTTCCTTGCACGCTGCTGTGATCGCCTGCCTGCTTGGCGCGATTGCCCGCATTTCAGGTGCAGCGCGGGCGAGAGCAGCGCGCGAGGCAACGCCGCGAGGAAGCTGGAAATTCTACATGCCGGTGCGCAGGGGACCGCCGTGGCGCACGCCCTTGCCTGGCGCCGACCAAGTCAGTCAGGCAGTCGCAAGGCAGCGACGTTGGCGGCATCGGTCCGCCGCGCGCAAATGCGCTGAACTCGGGCTGGTTTGGGAACGTTCACCACGCCGTCCTCGAAGCCGAGCACGTGCAAACGGGCAAAAGCGCGCAACAACTCTCCGGGAGCGAGCAGAAAGTCGGGATTGGACGGCTTGCCGAAGGCGGCATTGCCCTGCGCG
>JBIIZX010000288.1:0-5009 GCA_044346055.1 Burkholderiaceae bacterium
GCTGCTCATCGGACAGTGCGGCTGCCGTGGTCAGTTGCAGCTCGCAGGCTTCGGTCGGAGATGCGGGATCGATCTTGCTGCTGAGGTGGGAAGTGTTGATCTGCCATTGCGTGCGTTTTGTCATAGCGATGCTCCGTGATGGTGATTGCCCAAAGCGGGCCGAGCCAATCTTTCACAGCCGACTGGGCCTGTCAAGAAAAAGGTAAGGCGAGACGCTGTGCAATCGCGTGACTCGCCGCTACTCCGAGCGATGAGTTGGCTGCTGGGATGCCGCCGGGCGCCAGCGCGAACGCAACGCTTGGGTAGCGTAGGCGCGTTAGCAATTCCTTCTTCAGCCGCTGGGGCGTCATTCGCCGAGTTGCCGCGTGAGCAACTCAAGGCAGCGGTGTCGCCGATGATGTATTCGTTCATGACGGAGTCGCGGAGCCTGAGCAATGATTGTCTGCGCCGCGAGCTGAACATGCGGCTGGACTTCACGATCGTAAATGTGACGATGCGAACGTAGGCGGGAGTCGAAGCCGAATCATGGCTTTCCGCCAATCCCAGCGCTACGATTGCGCATGCTTCCGGCCGGCCGTCGGCCAGCCCGAAGCAAGCGTCAGTCAGCACCTGCCGGACAATAAACAACTTCGATGAAGGGAATTGCAATGCTGAAACGACTCGCCGCAATCCTGCTTGCCTTCGCGCTGACAGCGTGCGCGCAATTGTCGGCCCGCTATGAACTCGAGGACTTGGCAAAGGCCCAAGTGCTCGTTGCGGACGGCGTGGTGATCGTGACGCAGGAGCCGCTGGTCGTCCGCCGGCCGAAGGGCGTGACTTCTGGCGAAGACACTGTGGCGTGGGATATTGGCACGACAGGCCTGCAGTTCGCGACCAAGGACGCCGTGACAATCGACGCGAGAGTCAAGCCGACAGCGCGTGAACTGACGGCGGAACTTCGCAAGCAGCTTGAAGCGCGTCCATTGCGGGACACAAGTCAAATCGCCTTGACCAAGTGCACAACCAACGAAGCTCGGACAAGCACGACCTGCACGTTGCCGCGTGCATTAAGGGCGGGCTCCTATGCGTACACGCTACGCTTGGTCAAGGATGGCAGTCCGCTCGAACTTGACCCGACCATCTACATGAGCGACTGAGGCGGTGTGCCATCAGAGCGCCTTGGTCTAGCCGGGCTCAACAGGCCCAGCATTGAAGCGCCGCACGGCGTCGGGGCGGTGAGCTTGAATTCTATTGGCTTGAAAGGCACTCTTGGACGAACGCGACCGCTTCGGTATAGGTCAGTCTTCGTCCCTCAGCGATGCGCTCTGCGAATGCAGATCCAAGCGCCTGACGTGCCGAGGTCAGGATCAAGGCCATGAATTTTTGATCGGCGGCGTCGCGTTGGGTCCCAGCTCGTGCGGCCTGCGACTCCGCTGCGCCTAGCAAGCGGGCACTCGCCCTCCAGTCTTGATGCGTCGCTGCAAGAGCTGCACATACATCAAGCAAGCTTTGCCCCGCCGATTGCGAACCGATGGACTCCACAATCTTGAGCACATTTACCAGGTAGGAACGGGCGATTTCTCCCTGCTGCTCGGAAATGGCAACCATTGCGAGGTTGAGTTGAGCGAGCGCGCATGCCTCATGGTCGCCAAGCTGCTCGGTCAGAGATCGGACTTCCTCGTATTGCGCCTTAGCAGCTCCAAGGTCGCCCTGCCAGCGAAGAATTTGCCCCCGATTGTTGATCGCCGCGGCGTAGTTTCGGCGACTACCCACTGACGCAATAGCAACCGCTTCGTCGCAATAGCTCAGCGCATGTTCGCAGTTCCCTCTTGCAATCTCGACGGCGCTGAGCGCGTGTAGAACGCGCGCCAACAAGGAAGGGCGATCAATCACGCGCGCAATCGAAAGGCTGTCTGTAAGAGAGTCAAGCGCTTCGCCGTAGCGTCCCATCGCATGACAGATCTCACCAGCGATCGCCAATCCACGGCACTGCGAGAGTTCGCCCTGCGGCGCGCCCGTTCGCGCCAGTGCTTCTCGCGTGAACCGCAGACCAAGCTCCAGCATGCCTCGGCTTAGCCAGTAGAACTGAAGGCCAGCTGCGAGCTGGATGTCGCGTCCCGCATCGTCCGGCACCAAATCAAACGCACTGTGCGCAGCAAGGATGTTTTCCCGCTCATGATCGAGTCGCTTCAGCCAGACCGCCTGTTCCGGCCCTTCCAACTGCGGTCGCGCCTGTTCAACCATCGCTGAGAAAAAATCGAGATGCCGCGCACGCGTTGCTGGGTGTTCACCCTCAGCGGAGAGCCGTTCGGCTGCGTATTGGCGCACAGTCTCCAGCATCCGGTATCTGGCGGACTCGACATCAATCGCCACCAGCGACTTCTCTACTAGGCGCGATAGCAGATCGAGTACATCACCAGATTCGATCTGGGCGCCGGCACCTACAGCTTCGGCGGCTTCCAGCGTCCAGCTTCCGGCGAACACCGACAGCCGCGCAAAGAGCGCTCGCTCCAGCGGCGTCAACAGGTCATACGACCAGTCGATCAAGGCACGCAGCGTGCGCTGGCGCGGCAGCACAGTCCTGTCGCCTGCAACCAGCAATTTGAACCGCTGATCCAGCCGTTCAGCGATCGCTTGCGGTGTCAGAACGCGCACGCGGGCCGCAGCGAGTTCGAGCGCCAGCGGGATGCCATCGAGCCGGGCGCAGATTTCAGCGACCGCCGCGGCATTGCCGACCTCCAGTTGGAACGTCGGTTGCACCGCGCGCGCGCGTTCGACAAACAACCGCACTGACTCACGCCGCAACAGCGTATCGAGGCCAATCTCACCAGCCAAGGGCACCCCAAGCGGTCGCAACGGGTAACTCGCCTCACCCGCGATGTTCAGCGGGTCGCGGCTCGTTGCAAGTACCTTCAGCCCGGTGGTTCCTTGCAACAGCGTCTTGGTCAATTGCGCGCAGGCGCCGACCAGATGCTCGCAGTTGTCGAGCAGCACGAGCAGATTGCGGTCTCGCAGGTGGCGCAGAAACGTTTCCGTGAGGCTCGTGCCAGGTTCTTCCCGCACGCCGAGCACACTGGCCAGTGCCTGCGGGACAGCCGCTGGGTCTGTGACCGGCGCGAGTTCAACCAGCCAGACGCCGTCGGCAAAGCGGTCGAGAATCTGCGCGCCAAGCTGCACCGCCAGCCGCGACTTGCCGATACCGCCCATCGCGAGCAGCGTGACCAGGCGCTGCTGCGCGAGAAGGTTGGCGACCTCGGCGAGTTCATCATCGCGTCCGATGAACGAGTTGAGCTGCTGCGGCAGATTGTTGGGCGTGGCTTCGAGCGAGCGCAGCGCGGGGAACTCGGTGCGCAATTGCGCATGCAGCACTTGGTGCAGCCGCTCCGGCGAGCTCAGGTCGCGCAGGCGCACATTGCCCAGGTCGCGCAGCGCGATGCCGGCGGGCAGTTGCCCGCGCAGCGCGTCGACCACGGCCTGCGTGACCAGGACCTGCTCGCCGTGGGCGGCAGTCATCACGCGCGCCGCGCGGTTGACGGCGGGACCGTAGAAGTCGCCGTTGCGAAACTCGTCGCTGCCGCAGTTCAGGCCAACGCGCACCTGCAGGCGCGGCTCGATAGTCGACTCGGCCAGCGCGATCTGCAGCGCGACCGCCATCGTGATCGCCTCGCTGGCCTGGCGGAAGATCGCGTGCACGCCGTCGCCGGTCTGCTTGACCACCTGGCCGTGATGCTGCTCGATCAGCTCGCGGCACAACGCGTCGTGCCGCGCCAGCGCCTGCGCCATCGCCTGCGGGTGCTCCTCCCACAGGCGTGAGCTGCCCTCGATGTCGGTGAAGAGGTAAGTCACCATGCCAGCAGCGGCGACCGCCGCCAGCGCGTCCGCCGGTACCGCAGCATCGCCATCAGGCCGGAGTGTCAGGCGATAGCCGCGCCCGGGCAGCGTCAAAATCGCCTGCGGCCCGAGCAGCTTGCGCAGCGCACTGATATGGACCTGCAGGTTGTTTTCCTCGACCACCAGACCGGGCCAGACCAGCGCGAACAGCTCGTCCTTGGTCACCACGCGGTCACGCCGCTCGATCAGCGCCATCAGCAGATCAAAAGCACGGCCGCCCACAGGCGCGGGCTGGCCGTCGAGCAGCACTTGCCGCTCTTTCGGTCGTACCTCCAGATTGCCGAATTGGATCGATGTCTGCACGGTTGCCCACTCTTGCCCCGCGGCAGTGTGGCGTGCCGTGGCGGGCGCCGCAAGTTGTGCCGACCACGCGGGAACGGGGCAGGCTGGAGGCGAGACGCTGAGCTGCATTGGCAAGGGTGTTTGCTCTGGGGTGACCGCTGGGCGCGGCGAACACCCGATTGCACACCGCGCGCGCGGCGGCAGCGACAGAGGATTCGACGCCCGACTGTGGCGCATGCGGCAGGCACAGATGTCCGCCATGGCTTGGGCACGCGCGATACCGGGCCAGTCGAGCTGCGCGGCGCAATCGACGAGGCAGTTGACGAGGCAATTGACGAGGCACCCGGCGAGGCAATCGGCGCTCATCGGGTCGCACCTCGACCGCGCGAAAACCAATCGACCCCTGCATCGCCAGCTCTCATCCCAGCGCCGCCGTGTGAACAAGGCTGGCAAGGCGAGCGAACTCTGCCGCCCAAGTGAGGCGATCAGCGCACGGGGAACAACGCCAAGGGTGAAGAACCGCGGAAGAGCGCGGAAGTGATGGTGCTGCTGAGACGACTCGAACGTCCGACCTACTGATTACGAATCAGTTGCTCTACCAACTGAGCTACAGCAGCAGAACCGGCGCAGGCTATGGCACACCGGGAAGGGACGGATTATAGGGGCAGGCCGGGTGCGAGCCAAAACGCCACAGTGCCTTGTCCTGGTACGGCATCTCGGCCGCTCTGGCCCACTAACCCGGATGTTTCACCAGTCACTGTTGTATGGGCCTGGTGGAGCAAGTGACCGTGCCATTTGGGCGTTTCTGATGGTGTAACCGGTGCATTGATGCGCTGCTGAGTCTGGGTGTCAGCCGC
>JBIIZX010000290.1:0-4996 GCA_044346055.1 Burkholderiaceae bacterium
CGATCCTCGGTTGTCTGCAGGCCTCGTTCTCCTCTGACAACGCGCGTAAGCACGTGGCCGCTGACCTCATACTGGTGAAATATCCGGGTTAGTGCCAGGAACCCACGGACCAGGCACGCCAGCCGCACCCAGCGCCTGCGGTGCCGCGCCAGTCTGCAGCGAGAACCCGCCTCGGCTCATGCCCTGCGCAACCCGCCCGCGCCCCGGGCAACACGTTCAGAAGCAACCCCGGGACGCACGCGGCGCGCGCTCGCCCGGGCTCGCCGTCGGTCTTGGTGTGACGACTCAACGCCGCACTGCCGGCACGGCCGCAGTGGATCCCACACAGCCGCACTGTGCGCGCGGCAGCGCCCACACGCGACCTCGTGGCCTGCCGCCGCAGCTGCCACTCCTGGCAGACCGCCGCGCTCACCAGCGGGATCTTCACGCCCGTTCGCCACGGTTACACCTGCCAGAACAACACGCCGCGCCGCACGCTGTCGCGCAACAGCGGTTGCGCCAGTACGCCGGCCGTGCCGCTGGCCGCGCGTTGACGGCGGCGCGTTGAGCAGTACCGCCGCGGTTCCCTGCGGAGCAAACGCAGCCGCTGAGGCCGTCGCGACCGATGCCGCTGACTCAGCAGACGATGCAGACGCCCACGCGTCCTGCGTCAAAGGCAGCAGCAGTTGCGACACACTCATCGCCAACGACCCCGAAGATCACATTCCGACGGCACGACCAGCAATTCGCTAAAGAACCGCGCTACCGCATGTCAATAGCAGCGCTAGCCCGGTTCGACATATCCTTCGCTGTAAAAAAGTTAACACGTCCGCCGACCGAATTGAACGCCCAGCCTCTTCCAACGAGGTTTGATCCTGAAGGGTCGCGTGAGCGGCTTGTTCGGGTGGGTCCGGGGAGTTGATCATCGACCGATGGTGATCGCGATGAACGACGGCAGAGTCGGCACGCTGGAGCAGTTGCGGCGGTTTCTGGACGGCACGCTGGACGTTCAGTTCGCCTCGGCCAGCGATGCGGCCAGCCGCTACGGGCTCATCGCGCGGGTGGTGCGGCGCTTCGGTTAAGCGCTGCGGCTAAGCGCTTCGGTTACGCGCTTCGGTTACACGCTGCGGCTATGCGCTTCGGCCGCGCGCCGATAAGCCGGTGGTGCTCCACTACCTCAGGCCGACCAGCGGCGACGGCCCGGCGCAGGCCAAGCGGCCGGTGGCGCGGGCCATGGCGGGCGAGCCGCTGGTGCGCCCTTACCGCGCGCCACCGCAGGCCCGCGCTCGCCGCCACACCGAGGCCGACGTGCGGCTGCTGGCTGCGGTGGCCACGGCCCTTGGCACCCTGTCGGAGCCCCGTGCCGTGCGAGTCGGTGTCGCTGTCGATGTTGGCATCGCCGATTGAGCAGCCCGTGAGCGTGTTGACGCCGCCCGGCTCCCCGCCGTCGTCACCAGCGCCTTGCAGGTCAGAGCCGGAATCCGAAATGTCGCTCGACCCGAGTGCAGAGGTGCCATACCCCTTGCCCGTTGTGACCGGTCGGCCGACCGGCAGATCGAGTGTGCCGGAAGACCTGCGTGCTCCCCTTTCTGTTGGAGCACGCGAGGTGGCACGAACAGTGCCCGCGGCTGGGATGCTGCGGGCGATTAGCGCCGCATCGATTCCCACACCTTCTGCAGGCGTTTGACGCTCACCGGCATGGGTGTGCGTAGTTCCTGCGCAAAGAGCGATACCCGCAATTCCTCCAGCAGCCAGCGAAATTCCGCCAGCCGCGCGTCGGCCACACCCTTGCGTGCCACAAGCTCTCGCGTGAGCAGTGTTTGCAGCGGCGCCAGCTCGTTCATGCGTTGCGCATCGCGCACGGGATCGCCCTTGACCTTGTCGAGCCGCAGCGCGATCGCCTTCAAGTAGCGCGGGTAGTGCGACAACTGCACCGCGGGTGTGGCGACAATGAACTCGCGCGGAAACAGTGCGCGCAGTTGCTGCTCCACGTCCGCCACAGCGGCGCTGAAGGCGCGCAGGGCATTGAGCTTCTTGGGCAGCGGCGCCGCCTCAAGCACGATGGTCGCGACCAGACGCGCGATTTCCTGCGCAATGAGATTGAGCTTGCCGCGCGCGTCCTGCTTACGCGCGGCAAAGCTGGCAGCGTCCGTAGGCAGCGGGTCGGCGAGCGCCACGCGGTCCAGGGCAGCGGAGATGATGGCCTCGCGCAGATCTTCAAAGCTCGGCAGCACCGCAGCCAGTGCTGGCACCGTGCTCGCCTGCATCTGCGTCGTTTGCAGGTTGATCAGGCTCCTTTCGAGAAAGCGCAGCTGTTCGCGCAGTTGCAGGCGAAACAGGCAGCGCAGGCCGTCGTGATGCTGCGCGCGGGCTTCGTCCGGATCATCAAACACCTCGATCTCGCAGTGTTCCCCGCGCTTCACCAGCGCCGGAAAACCGACCAGGGTCTGCCCCTTGCGCCGCACCTCGAGCAACTCGGGCAGCTTGCCAAAGCTCCAGTCCGTTATTGCACCGTCCTTTGCTGCCTCCAGCGTCGCATCGACGACCTCACCGGTGGCCCCGCTCTGCCGGCTCTGCGGCGCCTGCGCCGCGGCCTTCTGCAGCACGCTCTGGAAGGTCTTCTGCGCCTCCAGCCCGAGTTCAGCGCGCAGCGCCGCCAGACTGCGGCCCATGCCGAGCTGGCGGCCGTGCTCGTCGACCACCTTGAAGTTCATGGTCAGGTGCGCGGGCAGCGTCTCGGGCTTGAAGTCCGATGCGGCCGCCATCAGGCTGCGCTGCTCGCGCAGGTCCTCGATCAGTGCGTCGATCAGCGGGCCAGCGGGTGCACCGAGTTGATCGGTATGGCGATCGACAAAGCCTTGCGCGTACTCGGGCAGCGGCACCAGGTGCCGGCGCAGCTTCTGCGGTAGCGACTTCAGCAGGAGCTGCGACTTTTCCCTGAGCATGCCGGGGACCAGCCACTCGCAGCGCGCGGCATCGACCTGGTTCAGCGCGAACAGCGGCACGGCGAGCGTCACGCCATCGCGCGGGCTGCCGGGCTCGAAGTGGTAGGTCAGCGCCATCGCCACGCCACGCATGGTCCAGGTCTTGGGAAAAAGCTCGGTGGTGACGCCGGCGGCCTCGTGCCGCATCAGCTCGTCGCGCGCGAGATACAGCAGCCGCGAATTGTCCGCCTCGGCCTTGCGCCGCCAGCTGTCGAACTGCGCGGCGCTGGTCACATCGGGCGGAATCAGCTGGTCGTAAAAGGCGAAGATGAGTTCGTCATCGACCAGCACGTCGGGGCGGCGCGTCTTGTGCTCCAGCTCCCGGATCTCGCGCACCAGCCGACGGTTGTGCTGAAAAAAGGGCGCCTGCGTGTCGAGCTCGCCGTCGACAAGCGCGGCGCGGATGAAAAGCTCGCGGGCTGCGCGCGGGTCCTTGCTGCCAAACGGCACGCGGCGCTGCACATACACCGGCAGGCCATACAGCGTGGCGCGCTCCAGCGCGATCACCTGTCCGGCGTTCTTCTCCCAGTGCGGTTCGCTCCACGACTTCTTGAGCTGATGCGCGCCCACCTTTTCCAGCCACTGCGGCTCGATATTGGCCGCCGTGCGCGCAAACAGGCGCGACGTTTCCACCAGCTCGGCCGCCATCACCCAGCGGCCGCCCTTCTTGCCCAACGGCGAGCCCGGCCAGATGAAGAACTTGATGCTGCGCGCGCCGATGTAGGGAGGCTCGCGGTAATCGGCATCCAGCTGCTTGAAGCCGACGTTGCCGAGCAGCCCCGTGAGCAGCGACAAATGCAGCTGCTCGAAGGTGGCGGCCGTGGTGTTGCTGCGCCAGTTCAGCTCCTTCACCTGGCTCGCGAGCTGCCCGTGCACATCAATCCACTCGCGCATCCGCCGCGGCGAGATGAAGTGGCTGCGCAAGTCCTCGGCCAGCTTCTTGTTCGACTTCTTGTGCTCGATCCGCTCGTGCGCAAAGGCCCAGAGCTTGAGCAGCGCGACAAAATCGCTTTTCTCATCGGCAAACTTCTTGTGCGCCTGGTCGGCCGCCTGCTGCGCCTCGACTGGCCGCTCACGCGGGTCCTGCACCGACAGGCTGGCCGCGATGATCAGCACTTCGGCCAGCGCCTGGTTGTCGCGCGCTGCCAGCAGCATGCGGCCCACGCGCGGATCGAGCGGCAGGTGCGCCAGCTCCTGGCCGATGGGCGTCAGCGCGTTGTTCTCATCCACCGCGTTGAGCTCGGCCAGGAGGTCGTCGCCGTCGGCAATGGCGCGCGCTGGCGGCGGCTCCACGAACGGGAACGCGCGCACACCGCCCAGGCCGAGCGACTTCATGCGCAAGATCACGCCGGCCAGCGAGGAGCGCAGGATCTCCGGGTCGGTGAAACGCGGCCGCTTGGCAAAGTCGGCTTCGTCGTACAGGCGGATGCAGATGCCCGCGGCCACCCGGCCGCAACGCCCGGCGCGCTGGTTGGCCGCCGCCTGCGAGATCGCCTCGACCTGCAGCTGCTCGACCTTGTTGCGATACGAATAGCGCTTGACCCGCGCCAGCCCCGTGTCCACTACGAAGCGGATGCCGGGCACCGTCAGCGAGGTCTCCGCCACATTGGTGGCCAGCACGATCCGGCGCGACATCGATCCCATTGCGCCCGGCTTGAACACCCGCTCCTGGTCCTCGGCCGACAGTCGCGCAAAGAGCGGCAGGATTTCCGTGCCGGGGGGATGGTGCTTGCGCAGCGCCTCGGCCGCCTCGCGGATCTCGCGCTCGCCGGGAAGAAAGACGAGCACATCGCCGCGGCCGGCGATCGCGCACTCGTCCACCGCGCTGACGATGCCGTCCATCAGCGTGCGGTCATCAGCGTCATCCTCGTCCTTGTACGGGCGCCAGCGCACCTCGACCGGATAAGTGCGGCCCGACACGTTGATCACCGGCGCGGGAACGCCAGCGCGGCCAAAGTGCTGCGCAAAGCGGTCGGCGTCGATGGTGGCCGAGGTGATGATGACCTTCAGGTCCGGCCGCCGGCCCGAGTCAA
>JBIIZX010000289.1:0-4996 GCA_044346055.1 Burkholderiaceae bacterium
AGTGGTGCGACTCGCCTGTCAAGGCACCGGCGAAAGAGACCAAGTTGGCGAAGGGTGAGAAGGCGTTGAAGGCCATGAAGGCCGAGACACAAACTGCATCGCTCGCCTCGCTCGCGCCGCGCCGCCTGCAGCGCGCGCAGCAGCGGCTCATCGAGGCTGCGGTCTTCTTCTGTGCGCTGGCCCCAGCAGAGCGCCATCGCGTGCGCATCCTGGCCAAGCGGCTGCGCTATGCAATCGATCTCTTTGCGTGCGCGCTGCCGCGGCGCAGGACCGCCGTCTATGTGGCGGCGCTCAGTGAACTGCAGGACGACCTGGGCCGGCTGAACGATGCAGCCGTGGCGCTGCACGATCTGCCACAGCTGGTGAGCGCAGGCGCGCTGCTGACAGCGATCGGCGCCGAACTGCAGGCGCAGCACGCATCGGCCGAGGCGCTGGTGCGCACCGAGCGGCAGCTTGCCGCACTGGCCAACGTAGTGCCGCCGTGGAGAAAGAAGGCCAATGCGCCTCGCCGGCGGCGCCGGGCTGCTTGAAGCGGACGATGATGAAGCGCGCGCCAGGCGTGCGGTGAAGCGGGCGGTGAAGTGACCGGCGTTGTCGGCAGCGGCGCTGATGTGGCGACGTGCAGTGGACGCCGATGAGTCCGGCGACGCGGCGGTCGAAGCCGCTATGGCTTGAGGCCAAGCGCAAGATCCATCGCGCCCTCGATCGACGGCTCATTGATGCCCGGCAGCGTCGGCTAGCGCAGGTCGCGGGTGGAAGGCGGGTCGTAGGACGGGCGCACCGCCGTGCCCTGGCCAAAGCGAAAGCCGGCTGCAACGGCGAGCTTGCGCTGTTCGGCCGTCTCGAGGTCGGAGACGATGATCCAGTCGGTCTTCAATCCCGTGGCGCGCGCCTCCAGCATGGCGTCCCGCCAGTAGTCCAGGCGCGTGGACGATGGCGCGCTGAGCTTGGCAAAGTCCGGCTGCACCAGGTCGATCGCCTTCATCTCCATGCCGATGCGGGTGGCGCTGATGCGATAGCCCACCGGAATTTGCTGGGTGCGCAGCCACTCGATGAAGCTTTGCACGCGATAGGGCGAGCGCAGCCGCTCGATCTGCCCGCGCAGGATGACGCAGGTGCGGTGTGCCGGCAGCCGGTTGTCATCGACGATGGCAGTGGCGTGATCCAGTGCGCGCTCGATCGTGCCGAAGGACAGCGTCACGCCGATCTGCTCCACGCGCTCCATTTCCAGCAGCGCAAAGGCTTTGCGCAGCCCGTTGAGTTGCAGGCGCGCGCGCTGCATGGTGCTGGCCTGAAAGCCTTCGGTCCACACATACAGTTCATCGAACCAGCGCTCATTGCCACGCAGGCTGCGCGTGGGCCACATGGTGGCGCGCACGGCTCCGCCCAGCGGGCGATGCCAGTTCAGTGAATGTGTTGCGTCCGGCTTGGGGGTCGTTGACCCGGACATGCGAGTGCCCTTTGTTGAGCGGCCCCGTCAGGCGTGCCGCCATTTGGCGCAAACGAAAATTGTCACGAGCGTTGGGAGCTACCGCAACGCGAATACCCACACGACAACGGTTTTGCGGGACGGCTTGAAGCGCGCAGCCGGGCGAAACCCGCTAATCCGCCTGGCCGTAGCGCTCGAACCTGGAGAGGACGAGCGCCATTTCGGCGGCCGAGAGCTGCGGCGGCTCGTCCAGGGTGCGGGCGGCCAGGTAAATCTGCGCCAGGTGTTCGACCTCGATGGCCAGCGCGAGCGCGCGTGCCAGGGTGCCTTCGCAGGCGATCACACCGTGATGCGCGAGCAGGCAGGCCTTGCGGTCGGCCAGTGCCACCACCGCGTGGTCGGACAGTGCCTGCGTGCCAAAGGTGGCGTAGGGCGCGCAGCGGATATCAGCGCCGCCGGCGCTGGCCACCATGTAATGAAAGGCGGGAATGCCGCGGCCGTGGCAGGCCAGCGCCGTGGCCGCGGTCGAGTGCGTGTGCACGATGGCGCCAAACTCTGGCCGCGCCACGTACAGGTCGCGATGAAAGCGCCACTCGGTGGAGGCCGCGCGTTGGCCGGTGCAGTGGCCATCGGCCAGGCGCACGAACACGAGGTCGTCCACCGCCAGGGTGTCATAGGGCAGCGCAGTGGGTGTGAGCACCAGGCCCTCGTGCGCGCCGCGCAGGCAGCGCGCCGAGACATTGCCCGACTTGTTCACATTGATGCCCGCCGCGTTCATCTGCCGTGCGGTGGCGATCACCGCGGCGCGCAGCGCGGGCGAATCGTCGGGCAGGGCTGCTGCTACTGCGGCTGATGCTGATGCTGCTTGCGATGCGGCTGCGCTCATGCAAGCTCCTTCGCGCTGTTGGCAAAGAGTTGCGCGAGTGCGTCTGGTGCGGCTATGCCGTGCTCGGTGATGATGCCGCTCACCAGCCGCGCTGGCGTGACATCAAAGGCGGGGTTGGTCACGGCGGTCGTTGCCGCTGCAATCCGCACCTCGGCCGGTTGCCCGCTTGCATCGAGCCCCGTCACGCAGCGCAGCTCATCGCCGCTGCGGTCCTCGATCGGGATTTCGCTGAGCGCATCGCCCACAGTCCAGTCGATGGTCGGTGAGGGCACGGCCGCGTAGAACGGCACGCCGTTGTCATGCGCGGCGAGTGCCTTCAGGTAGGTGCCGATCTTGTTGCAGACATCGCCACGCGCGGTCACGCGGTCGGCACCGACGATCACCAGGTCCACCTGCCCGTGCTGCATCAGGTGACCACCGGCGTTATCGGCCACCAGTGTGTGCGGCACGCCGTGCGCGGCCAGCTCCCAAGCCGTCAACAGGCCCTGGTTGCGCGGCCGCGTCTCGTCGACCCACACGTGCAGCGGCACGCCGGCATCGTGGGCCTGGTAGATCGCCGACAGCGCCGTGCCGTAGTCCACGGTGGCAATCCAGCCGGCATTGCAGTGCGTGAGCACCTGCACCGTGCGCCCACTGCGCGTATGCGCGGCCGCCAGCAATGCCGCGCCGTGCCCGCCCAGGGCGCGGTTGATCTGCACGTCCTCCTCGGCAATGCGTGCGGCCTCGTGCCAGGCGGCCGCGGCGCGCTCTCGCACCGGCAGGGGAGCCACAGCGTGGCGCACGCGATCGAGCGCCCAGCGCAGGTTCACCGCGGTGGGCCGCGCCGCCAGCAGCATGCGATGCGCTTGCGCCAGCGCGGCGTCGGTCGCGTCGGCGCGCAGTGCCAGCGCCAGCCCGTAGGCGCCGGCCACGCCGATCAGCGGTGCGCCGCGCACCTGCATGGCACGAATCGCCTGCTCGACCGCGGCGGCCGTCGTGAGCTCGACCGTGCCAAAGGCATGGGGCAGCCGCGCCTGGTCGATCACGCCCACGCCGCGCTCATCGGCCAGCGGCCAGATCGAGCGCATGGCAACGCCGTTGACTTTCATGCGGGCGCCGTTGGCATAGCCGATTGAAAATGCATGTAACCGATCCTGCGTTGACTATGCGGCGCGCTTGCTATCGCTATGCAGCGGAGCAGACGGGGGAGATGCGTCCCGCCGTGCGCCCTGCAGCGCAAGCACATTGCCCAGCATCGCCAGCGCAATGCCAACCACCGTTGGAATCTGCCAGTCATATCCTTCGAACAGCGCCGAGACAAGCAGTGCAACGACGGTCGCCATGACGCCGACGTAGCCGGCGCGCGCGGCACCGACCCGGCGCATGAGCGCGTAGTACGCGCCGAAGGCGAGCGCCGAGCCAGCCAGCGCCAGGTACAGCAGCGAGGCCACGAAAGGCACTGACCAGGTGATGCGCAGCGGCACGCCAAAGGCGAACACGCACAGCCAGGACGCCGCGCCGCCGTAGGCCATCGCAACCGCCAGCGGTGCCCAGCCGGACGCACCTTGCTTCTGGATGCCCGTCATCACCATGTTGCCCAACGCACTCACCAGCACCGCAGCTGCAGTCAGCGCGGCACCAACGACCAGCGGCCCGTCGGCGGTCACGCGCGCAAATTCCGGCCAGAAGATGAGCGCGATGCCGGCCAGCCCGAGCGCGCCGCCCGCAGTCACACGGCGCGACATCGGCGTGCCAAAGAAGGCGCGGGCCAGCAGCATGTTCACCAGCGGAATCGCCGAGTAGCCGACCGCGATCAGGCCCGACACGATGTAGTGCTGCGCGTAGTAGACAAGGAAGTACGACAGGCAAAAGCCGACCGCACCGAGCAGTGCCAGCCGCAGATGCATTGCGCGCGAGTAGCGCAAATCGATGCCGCGCCAGGCGCAGTAGCCAATGAGCACGGCCGCAGCGAGCGAAAAGCGCAATGCCACGCCGAGCTCCGGCGCGGCCGCATGGACCTGGAACTTGATCGCGAACCAGGTGGTGCCCCAGATGGCAACGGCGATGGCAAACAGTGTGGAAGGACGCATGGGCGGATTGTCGCTCGCCGGAGGGAGTCGGTCGTTTGGAGTCGGGAGTCGGGGGTCGGGAGTCGGCCGTGGCGGGCCGACGTCGGCAGTGGGGCACAGGCTCGAAGAACCGTCGCCCCGGCGCAGGCCGGGGCCTAATTGCTTGTCCGGTGACCGCCGTATGCACGAGCGCCGAGGTTTTCCGCTCGAATGCACGGCACGAGCATGTACGCGCGTGTGCGCTTCAGCGCGTTAGCGTTGCTGTGACGGAGGTGAGTGTTGCTGTCGAAATTGGGCCCCGGCCTGCGCCGGGGCGACGGAGGTTCGGCGTAAGGAACTCTCGCACGCAACGGAGGGCGCACTCGCAAACAGTGACCTCGACTTACGAGCTCAAACCGCACGCCTCACGCACCCACCCGCCAATGCGCGCAGCGGCACGCGACAAGCTCAGCGCCGCTGCCGCGCCTCGTCTTGCTCGATCTGCCGGTTGATCCAGCGGCCTATGTAGGCGCCGATGACGATCACGCCAATGATCACGGCGAGCGACATCAGGCCGACTGCCGTGCCAAACAATTCCTTGAGCGCTTCCATGGCTCCTCAGACGTGGGTGCGAGCCGCATGCAGCGCGCTGCG
>JBIIZX010000015.1:0-16682 GCA_044346055.1 Burkholderiaceae bacterium
GCAGACGCGCCGCCTGCTCGAGGTGTGCCGGGCACGCCGCATTCCGATCATCACCTTCATCAACAAGCTCGACCGCGAGGTGCGCGACCCGCTGTCGCTGATCGACGAGATCGAACAGGCGCTGGAGATGACCGCGTGTCCGTTCACCTGGCCGGTGGGCATGGGGCGCAGCTTTGCGGGCATCTATGACCTCAGGCGCGATCTGATGCGTGTCTTTCCGCTCGGGCGCGCTGGTGCGGGAGAGAGGTCCAGCGACGGCGATGACAAAGGCGCGAGCGCTGCCAACGGCGACGGCGGCGAGCTCGCGGCCGCGCAGTGCGCGGAGCGCTTTGGCCAAACCTTCCTGCAGGCGGAGGAGGAGATGAATCTCATCCGCTACGCGGGCACGACGTTCGACCACGCCGCCTTTCTGGCTGGGCGCCAGACGCCGGTGTTCTTTGGCTCTGCCGTCAACAACTTCGGCATCCCCGAGGTGCTCGATGCCGTGGTCGACCTGGCACCCGCACCCACGCCGCGGCATGCAATGCAGCGCGTGGTGCAGCCGCAGGAAGAGAAGTTCAGCGCGGTGGTGTTCAAGATCCAGGCCAACATGGACCCGGCGCATCGCGATCGCATCGCCTTCGCGCGCATCTGTTCGGGCCGCTTCGAGCGCGGCATGCAGATCAAGGTCGTGCGGACCGGCAAGACGGTGCGGCCCTCAACGGTGGTGTCGTTCCTGTCGCAGCGGCGCGACGTGCTCGACGCCGCCTTTCCCGGCGACATCATCGGCATCCCCAACCGCGGCACGCTGCAGCTCGGTGACTCGCTCACCGAGGGCGAGGACCTGCAATTCACCGGGCTGCCGTTCTTCGCCCCCGAGATGTTCCAAGGGGTTGATCTGGCGGACCCGATGCGGGCCAAGCAGTTGAACGTCGGCTTGCGGCAGCTCGGCGAAGAAGGCGCCATCCAGGTGTTTCGGCGCCACGGTGGCGGGCAGCAACTGCTCGGCGCGGTGGGCGCACTGCAGTTCGAGGTGGTGCTGCACCGGCTCGAGCACGAGTACAGCGTCAAGGCCCGGCTGTCACCGGCGCGCATCAGCCTCGCGCGCTGGATCACTGCGGACGATGCGACCAAGCTCGCGCAGTTCATCGAGAGCAACGCGCACCGCATCGTCTACGACGCCGTCGATGCGCCTACCTTCGTGTGCGAGCACCCGGCGGAGTTGGCGGTGACGCAGGAGCGCTGGCCCGACATCGAGTTTCACAAGATGCGCGAGCACGGTGGTCTCGTGTTCCACACCGACATGGGGTCCGACATGGATGACTCCACGAGCGGCGTTGCCTTGGGTTGAGCGGGGCGCCATGCCCCCCCCCCCCGCTGCGCGGGCTTCTGCTTGTATACGAGAGAGAGTTCCCACGGTCCAACGCGAGCCAGAAGACGGTCGGCTTCCGATTCGGCTGAATGTCCGTACTGTGCGGCTTAGTGGTGACAGCCGAACTCGGCCACACGGCGACGCTCACCGTTTCGTTCAGCTTCTTCCTGAAGCAGACGCTCTTCAGCGGTGCTCGGCGATCACAGGCACCGGATGACGGTTGACATTGGTATCCACTTGGATACAATGGTGTGATGTTCACGGTCCAGCTGACGTCCCAATTCGAGGAGTGGCTTGACGAGCTGGATAACCGCCGGGCGCAAGTCCGGATCGCCGCGCGCCTTCGTCACCCCGAGGCTGGCAACCTGGGCGACTGGAAGTCGGTGGGTGGCGAGATTTCAGAGATGCGGGTGAACTTCCGTCCGGGCTATCGCCTGTACTTCACTCGACGCGGAAAGATCCTCATCGTGATGCTCGCGGGTGGTGACAAGTCAGGTCAGGCCGCGGACATTCGGCGAGCGAAGCGAATACTCGAACAACTGGAGTTGGATTGATGAGCACAACCAAGACCAAGGTCAAGCTGACTCCGTTTGATGCGGCCCGATACCTTACCGACGATGCCGCGGTTGCCGAATACATGACCGCGATTTTGGAAACCGACGATCCGGATCTCCTCTTGCTGGCCTTGGCTGACGTGGCGCGCGCGCGCGGAATGGCTCAAGTTGCGAAGGACGCTGGCCTCGGACGCGAGAGCCTCTACAAGGCGCTCGCCCCTGGCGCCAAACCGCGTTACGACACCATCATGAAGGTCATGCGCGCTCTTGGAGTTCAGCTCACAGCCAAGCCAGTTTGATTGCTGCGCTCAGAGTCGGCTTTTGAGTAGGCGAATGGACCGTACTGGGTAGGCGGCGCCGGCCGCGCCTGGCAGCAAGAAAACCGACGTCTATTTGGACAACACGGTTGTCGGCACGCTCATCTGGACGTGCGCCGTGAGATCGGCCTGAATGTCTGTTCCGCGGCCACCTGCTGACCGCTCATAGCGAAAATCGCGCTTGACCACCCCCCGCTCTCGCGTTCTAGGAGGAGGGCGAGCGACTGCCGTTGCGACTCGCTCGCTTCCTACACCCGGTCGTGCTTCCCGACTCTCCCGGCTGATTTGCTCATCCTCCGTCGATGAACGGCGCGGCCAGGAGCGGAACACCGACGGCGCGAACGCGCCGCGATGGCGCGTTCGCACACCGCCTTACTTCTTCTGCGCCGGAGGCGCGGCGGCAGCGCGCGCAGCGTCGCGTTCGGTACGCGCTGCCTTCATGGCGGCATCGAAGTCGGCTCGCGTCGCGGCACGGGCTTGCGCGCGAGTTTCACGACGCAGCACCTGCTTGTCCTTACCGGCGTTTTTCGGATCCTTAAGGGCGGCTTCCACGGCGGCGTTGACTTTGTCGTCACGCTGCTTGCGTGCCGCAGCCTCGGCCTTGCTGAACGCGGCGTCGGCGTCACGGCGCGCCATCCGCGAGGCGACGATCGGGTCAGTGCTGGCGCCGGACTTCGCGGCGGGGGCTGCGGCCTTGGCAGCCGGAGGCGGCGCGGCCATCGGGGCGGTGGGGGCGGTGGTGGCGGGACTCGCTGGCGCTTGCGCCTGGGCGTAGCTGCTGATTGCAGTCAGAGTGGCGATGACTGCGAAGGTGATCTTGTTCATAAACTAGCTCCCCTGTGGTTGGATTTTCCTGTCGCCGCGCGACGAGACTGTGGAAATCGGCAGCGGATCATACGCTGCGCCGACGGTCTTGCTCTAACGCACGAACGCAGAAAGAGGATGACAGCAAAGAGTCGACAGCAGCGACCAGTCACGTCTGCTTCCCGCACTTCTGTTCGTTCGCTTGGCGCCGCACTTGTTTCCCCGGAAGTTCCTTGCTCTCAATCGAGAGTTCATGGAACGCCCTGCTCGACAAGCATTGAAAAGAGGCCGCGATCCCTCGCGGCCCCTTTTCATCTGCAACGCTAGTTCTCAACGCCCGCCCTACGCCTTGATATCCACCCCACAAAGGGTGTGGCGCCCGAACGGGCTCAGTTTGTAGTCGATGACTTCCTTGCGCATGGGCTTCAGCTGCACGGCGTGGTCGATGGTGTACCAGGGCGCTAGTTGCTTGAAGATCACCTGCGCCTGGCGATTCAGCTTGGCGCGCTCGTCCTGGCTGCAGACCGACTTGACCTTGACCACCAGGTCGTCATACGGCTGGTAGCACCACTTGGCGGGGTAGCTGCCGTCTGCGGTTGTGTGGCGGCGCAGCCGGGCGCCTGGAAATTGGAAGTTGCTCGACAGGGTGGCGTCAAAGCGTGGAGTTGCTTTTGGAATGCACCAAGAAAGTGCCCCACGAAGCGGCCTGAAAATCTTGACAAGCAAGAAAAGATCGACCAAAGTGAACACGTCATCAGATGTCGTCATCAAACAACTTCAGCGAGGGGACGCATGCCGCGCACCATCATCGATCTGCGAGACGAGCAGTTGAACCGTCTGGACACCGTGGCCGAGCGCATGCAGGTGTCGCGAGCCGAAGCGGTTCGGCTTGCGGTTGACGATTTCATCAACACGCGCTCACAGCGCAATGAGAGCTTTGGAAGTTGGAAGGGCAAGACGACGCCCGAGAAGATCGAGAGAAAGCTGCAGGGACGCTGGTGATGAATCGGCTGTACGACACGCCTGTTCTCTTCGACTACCTGCTTGGCGACAAGCGGGCACGCGAGGCGATTGACACCGGCAAGCACCGCGCCATCAGCGTTGTGTCCTGGCTCGAAGTCATGAGCGTGGCGCCGGCAGGCACCGAGGAGACGACCATGTTGTTCATGCTGACTTTCGAGCGGTTGGCCACGAGCGAAGCGGTGGCGGATGAGGCCGCACGCCTGTCGATCGCAAATCCTGCATTGCCATTTCACCGGGCGATTGCATGGGCAACGGCGCGCGTGAACCGGTACGTGCTGGTCACAACGGATGCGACGGGCATGCCGAGGAAAGCCGATGGAGTGGAGGTGCCGTACCGACGTGCCGTCGCGCGGCTTGGGCGCTGACGTGGAGAGCAAGGATAAGCACGGCGGCGAAGGCGAGCTTTCAACAGTCGATGCGCTGGAAGACGCACTGGAGCGGACCAGCGTGCCCGGGTCTCGACCGGCTGCAGCGCGGGTCGGGTTGGTGATGGGGTTGGCGCGCCTCTTGAGGTGGATGTTGCGCTCGGTAACGCACAGAGGCATCGCCAGCGGCCGCTCGATGCCCTTGGGTGCCGGCAATGGTGCCGGGAACATCAAAGAGGAAGCGAATGAAACGAAACACTAGTCTCATCGCGGCACTTGGACTGATTGCCGCCGTTACGCTGGGCTTGGCCAACGCGCAGTCAAACGCGCCGGCGCCGCTGACCAGGTCGGTGACGACGCCGGTTGGTGCGGTCGCCCCTGGCCCAACGCAAGTGCCGATCATCACCTGGGGCGGTGACATCGCCACCATCTTCGCCAACGGCAGCAGTGCAGCGACCACACCTGAAAGCATCTTTGGCAAGCAGGGTCTGAGCCTGCGCCTGGTGCGAGAGGACGTCTTCAGCCGGCAATTGGAAGCGTATCTGTCCGGCAAATCGCCATACCTGCGCGGCACGATGGGCATGATCAACATGGCGGCCGAGGCGGCGGCGCGTGATCCGCGCACGCGGCCAGTTGTGATCTATCAGATGACCTGGTCGGCCGGCGGCGACGCGATGGTGGTCAAGCCGTCGATCAAGACCGTGAAAGATCTGCGTGGCAAGACAATCGCACTGCAGTCATTTGGTCCGCACGTGGACTATCTCACGAAGGTGCTGGCGGACGGCGGCCTGGCGCCGCGCGACGTCACGATCCGCTGGGTCACCGACCTCACTGGCAGCAAGAACAGCCCCGCAGAGGCGTTCAAGGCCAACGACGTGGACGCGGCCATGGTGATCATTCCTGATGCCATGTCACTGACCTCCAACGGCAACGTCGGCACCGGCGCCGAGGGTTCGGTTCGCGGCGCAAAGATCCTGCTGTCGACCAAGACCGCGTCGCGCATCATCGCTGACGTCTACGCGGTCCGATCCGACTATCTCCAGTCGAACCGCGATCAGGTCGAGCGCTTCGTCCGCGGCCTCATCGACGGCGAGACAGCACTGCGCGCGCTGGTCACCGCCAAGGCCTCACGGGCTGCCGATTACCGCACGGCCATGTCAGCAGCAGCCAAGCTGCTGCTTGATAGTGACAAGGCGATTGCAGACACGGAGGGGATGTACGGTGACGCGCAGTTCGTCCGTGCCGTCGGCAACATCGCTTTCTTCGGCGATCCGAAGAATCCGCGTCGCATGGAGCAACTCAATGGCGAGATCCAGGCTGCATTCATCGGTCTTGGGCTGATTGGCCAGAAGACGGCCATTGCGGGCTCACCCTTCGACTTCAGCCGCCTGGGCGGCGGGCCTGCAGGCGTGGCGGCTGCGCCGGAGTCGCCGCGCTTTGATCAATCGAAGGTCGCGGGCATCGTGGCGCAGCGCCAGAGCCAGGGCAAGCTGGGCGAGGGTGAACTGTTCTCGTTCGAGGTGACGTTCAAGCCAAACCAGGACACCTTCCCGGCCGATCTGTACGCCGACGCGTTCAAGCGCGTGGTCCAGATGGCGTCGACGTACGCGGGCGCAGTGATCACAGTGGAGGGCCACAGTGACCCGCTCGGCTATCTGCGGGCAAAGAAGGAAGGCGCAAACCCGGTGTTGCTGGGACGCACGCAGCAGTCGGCCAAGAACCTGAGCGTCGCGCGCGCCGTGGGCGTGCGTGACTCGATCATCGACTTCGCCAAGAAGCAGGGCGTGTCGCTCGACAGTTCACAGTTTGCTGTGGTGGGCCACGGCATCGCGGCGCCGAAAACGGGCGTTTGCGGCGGCGACCCATGTGCGCCAAAAAGCGAACAGGAATGGCTCTCGAACATGCGCGTGGAGTTCCGCATCATCCAGATCGAGGCCGAGGCCTCGGCATTCCGTCCACTTTAACGGGAGGCAAGATGCAACTTTACATCTGGCAAGGGGCCGCGCTCGCCCTGATGCTCGTTGCCGGCACGGCCGGTTGCAACAAGCGCCCGGAAACGGTCGCTGCACAACAGGCCAGCGGGCCCGGGCAACCCGCGCAGCCAACTCCAGCGGCAACTGCACCAGCCGTCTGGCCCTTCATGGACGGCACGAACAAGCCTGCCGCCGGGAATCCGGACGACTACCTCAAGCGAAACTACTTCTTCGTGCTGGATGGGTCAGGCAGCATGGCCGAGCGCAAGTGCTCCGGCGATGCGCCGAAGATGAATGTTGCAAAGCAGGCGCTCCTCGGCTTCATCGACCGCATCCCGGCAGGCTCGAACGTCGGCGGGCTGGTCTTCGACGAGGTTGGGGTGAGAACGCTGGCAGAGCTAAAGCCCAAGGGCGATGCGACATGGGCGACTCTGATCAATGGCGTTCGCGCCGGCGGCGGCACGCCACTGGCAACGGCGGTAACGGCTGGCTACCAAGCGCTGACCATGCGCGCTGCAGCGCAACTTGGCTATGGCGAGTACCACCTGGTGGTGGTCACGGACGGCGAGGCCAATCAGGGTGAAGACCCGCGCGCCATTGTCGACGTCATCACGCGGAAGTCGCCCATCGTTGTTCACACCATCGGGTTCTGCATTGGCCAAAACCACTCGCTGAATCAACCGGGCAAGACGGTTTACCGGGCAGCGGACAACCCCGAGGACCTCGAGCGGGGGCTTGCCGAGGTGCTGGCCGAAGCCCCGAGCTTTGACGCCCAGTCGTTCAAGTGAGCTGTCACGCATGAACGCACACGTCAAGATCGCAGGCGCGCTCGTGCTGCTTGGCGCCGTGGCCGCACTCGGCTACAAGTTCGGCCTACCGCTGCTGCAGGAGCGCACCCAGCTGCTCAGCAGTGACGCGCGCGATGTCAAGGGACGCATCGCGATCGGCACGGACAGCTGGATCGGGTATTTCCCGCTGTGCTCTGACGAGATGGCGCGGCGCATGCGCGCGAAGGGTTATGTGTTGCGCTGCGTGGACGACAAGGCCGACTACGCGAAGCGGATGGCGGCACTGAAGTCGGGGCAATTGCAATTTGCGGTTGCGACGGTCGACGCCTACTTGCAGGCTGGCCGTGACCAAGGCTTTCCGGGGGCGATCGTTGCCGTCCTGGATGAATCCAAGGGCGGCGATGCGATCGTCGCCTGGAAGGACCGCGTGGCCTCGCTCGATGCCATCAAGGCCGCCGGCGGCCGCGTAAGCATCGCCTTCACGCCGAACTCGCCGTCGGAGCACTTGATCCGCTCGGCAGCAGTGCATTTCGATATCTCGCCGCTGCGCGGCAAGGGACCATGGCGCCATGAAACCGACGGCTCCGCGGCCGCCCTTGAGCAGCTGCTGGGGCGCAAAGTCGACGCGGCTGTCTTGTGGGAACCGGATGTCTCGCGCGCCTTGCGCACCGATGGCGTCATCAAACTTCTCAGTTCAGCCGATACCCAGCGTCTGATCGTCGATGTGCTGGTGGCGGGCAGCGGGGTCATCAAGCAAGACCCTGAAATGGTGCGCACCCTCGTGACGACCTACTTCCAACTGCTGCGGGAGTACGTGGATGCGCCTGCAAAGCTGGAACAGGCGGTGGCAGCGGGGACGCGGCAGCCGGGCGAACAGGTGGCGGCGATGCTCAAGGGCGTGGCCTTCGCCACCCTGTCGGACAACGCGGAGACGTTGATGGGAACAACGCAGCAGGCCAACGCGCTGTTCGACACCATTCGATCGTCGGTGCGGGTGCTGATCGACAGCGGGACCGTGGCGGCCGACCCCCTCCCGGACCAGGACCCCTACCGCATCCTGAATCGGCAGTTCGTCGGCGAGGCGTACACGGCGGCGACCGGAGCCGAGGTCGGCCGCGGTCCGGCGCCGGAAGTCACAAAGGCGTTCAGCCCGCTCGACGAGGCCGGCTGGAGCCGCTTGCGCGAGGTCGCGACATTGAAGGCCTTCAACGTCGCCTTCCAGTCGGGAACCTCGGACCTCAGCTACGAAGGCAAGGAAGAACTCGACCGCATGATGGAGATCCTGCGCCATTACCCGACCTTCCGGGTGGCCGTGCGCGGGCACACGTCGACCCAGGGAGACGCGGCGGCCAACGACACGCTCTCCCGCGACCGCGCCGACGCTGTGGCAAGGTACCTGACAGTGACTTACGGCATCGACGGTCATCGCATGCGGGTCATTGGCATGGGGGGCGGCAAACCGCTGCCGCGCAGTGACGGCGAGAGCGATCGTGCATGGCAGTACCGCCTGCCACGGGTTGAAGTGGCACTGCTCGCGGACCCGCTGTGACGTTGAAGTCCTCGCCCCTGAGCCTTACACCGCAGGCACTTCGACGCGCGGTACTAGCGCAGAGCGTGCAACACCCCGCGGTCGTGTATCCGGCGGCCATGGGCGTGCTCGGTGGCATTGCGGCGACCGCCGTGCTGAGTTCACCGATGGTGGTCGGCGCAGCGGTCGTTGCAAGTGGGGTGGCGGTCACCGCTCTCCTGGTGAATGTCTTCGCCCGGCATGACGACATCGCAGGT
Source organism: Burkholderiaceae bacterium (assembly GCA_044346055.1). Classification (GTDB taxonomy): domain Bacteria; phylum Pseudomonadota; class Gammaproteobacteria; order Burkholderiales; family Burkholderiaceae_F; genus JALHMQ01. Next base: position 8,961 of record JBIIZX010000015.1, read on the forward strand.
AAGTACCTGCGAGACCTGCGTGAACGGCTGGCCAGGGAGCGCAAGGCGCAGATCGAGGATCTCGCTGGCGATCTTGAAGCGGTGGCCGCAGCAGCGGGGCTGCGTCAGCTTCAGCGGTTCGTCGAGAAGCTGACAACGTTTCAGGCAGTGCTGGGGGAGAAGCTCTCACCAAACGAACTCACATTTGAGCGCTTCTCGGCGATTGCAGAGGCGGTGTTTCTTGCCGGCGTGGAGAACCTGCGCTCAGTGCACCTCGCCCACAAGACCATGCAGTCGATCGACGAGGCGTACTTGAAGCGTCGGATCCAGGAAGTGGAGCGTTCGACGCACGAAGGGCCTCAACTGGCAGGTCTGCGAGAGCAGCTCGCGCAGGTCGAGGTACTGCGCAAGCGCATCGCCGATAGGCTGGGTGAAAACGAGCTGGCACTGGCGGAGCTCGACAAGGCGACTGCCGCCGTCGGCGACATGAAGAGCGGCAGTGTCGCCACGATGGACATGGAAAGCGCGATGGCCGAACTGGCGCGCATCGCCCAGCGCAGTTCGCAGTACGTTTGAGGACCTGACAGTCATGTAGACGGCATAAGGTGATCGCCCGCAACGGGCGGCCAAGAGCCGGCGCAGGCCGGGTAAACGATCGAAGCGAATTAACAGCAGCAAGGAGAAGAGCGATGACGACGACTGCGGTGACAACCCCTGCGCAGGCCGCCGACCTGGAATCGGTGATGTCCTGGCTCAAGGACGTGAAAGCGGAAGCACCCGCCGATCCAGAGATCGAGCAGCAAGCGACGCAGGCGGTCAACCAGATGCTGACCGTTCAGCCAGAGCAGGCGGCCGCGGTAGCCATAACCAAGAAGTCGATCGAGACACTGGGTGCGGACCTTCAAAAGGAGGCGGCCCGCCGCAGCGTGATGCTGAAGCAGCCCGTGAGCAAGCTCTACAAGGATGTCGAGGATGGCGGGCCCGTCGCCAACGCGCTGGTCGGTCTGCGCCTGAAGGTGGAAGAACTGGACCCGGCGAAGGTCGACTTTTCGCCCGGCTGGCTGACACGCACGCTCGGTCTCATTCCGCTCGTTGGAACGCCCATCAAGCGCTACGCGACCCGCTTTGAGTCCACGCAGACGCAGTTGGACGCGATCGTGAAGTCGCTGGAGGAAGGCCGCAAGCAACTGGAGCGCGACAACACGACGCTGCAGGATGACCAAACCGCCATGCGCCAGCTGGCACGCAAGCTCGAGCAGGCAGTCAAGCTCGGGCAGGCGATCGATGCCCAATTGACCGTCAAGGTCGAGCGCGAACTGCCTGTTGGCGACGCACGCCGCGCCGTGATCGAATCGGAGTGGCTGTTCCCGCTGCGTCAGCGCATCCAGGATCTGCAGCAGCAGCTCATCGTCAATCAGCAGGGCGTGATGGCCCTGGGTGTGGTGATGAGCAACAATCAGGAGCTGGTACGCGGCGTCAATCGGGCCACGACCGTCACGGTCTCGGCGCTGAACGTGGCGCTGACAGTGGCCCTCGCACTGGCCAACCAGAAGCAGGTCATCTCGAAGATCCAGGCCGTCAATGAAACCACCGACAGCCTGATCGCACAGAACGCCGAGCGCCTGCGCTCCCAAGGGGTGGAGATTCACAAGATGGCCGCCAGCGCCAACCTGAACCCGGAGACCCTGAAAAAGGCCTTCGAGGACATCAGGGCGGCGCTTGAGGACATCAGCCGCTTCCGGCAGGAGTCGCTTCCCAAGATGGCTGCGACCATCGTGGACCTTGACAAACTTTCGACCGAGGCCGCGCAGACGCTCGACAACATCGACAACGCGCGTCGCGTGAGCCAGTCGATCAGCCGGCAGCTGGGCGACTCGATTCAGTGACGAAGACCGAAAACGAAAAGGACACCACCATGAAGAAGCTGCTCGCAACGCTGCTGCTGTCAATCGCCGTGCTGCCTGGGTTGGCCCTTGCGCAGGCACAGAAGTTCAACATCGCCTGGTCGCACTACACCGGCTGGGAGCCATGGGGATACGCGCAGCAGGCCGGGATCCTCGACAAGTGGGCCAAGAAGTACGGCATCCAGATCGAGCTGACCCTCGTGAACGATTACATGGAGTCGGTCAACCTGTACACCTCGGGCAAGTTCCAGGGCGTTGCCGTCACCAACATGGACGCGCTGACCGTGCCCGCTGCAGGGGGTGTCGACACGACCGCACTCATCATCGGAGACTTCTCCAACGGTAACGATGGCATCGTCGTCAAGAACGGCGCCAGCGTGCGTGATCTGAAGGGGCGCACGGTCAACCTGGTCGAACTGAGCGTGTCGCACTATCTGCTCGCGCGTGCGCTTTCGATCAACGGCCTGAGCGAGCGCGATGTGAAGGTGGTCAACACGTCCGATGCCGACATCGCCTCCGTGTTCACGGCCGCCGCCAACGGTGCCGCAGTGACCTGGAACCCGCCCCTGCAGCAGGCACGCAATGCCAAGGGCGCGACGCTGGTGTTTGACTCCTCGAAGATCCCAGGCGAGATCATCGACCTGCTCGCGGTCAGGACCAACACGCCGGACAGCCTCAAGAAAGCGCTCACAGGTGCGTGGTACGAGACGATGGCCGTCATGTCCGGCACCGACAAGCGGGCGGAGGACGCAGTCGCCTGGATGGCGAAGTCCAGTGGTGCCACGCCGGCGGAGTTCCGCTCGCAATTGAAGACGACTGCGATGTTCTATCGCGCGGAAGACGCGGTGAAGTTTGCCACTGGGGAGCAGTTGAAAAAGACGATGGAAGACGTACGCAGCTTCAGCTTCTCCAAAGGCCTGTTTGGCCAGGGCGCCAAGTCCAAGGACGCTGTAGGCATGCAGTTTCCGGATGGCTCGGTGATCGGGAACAAGGGCAACGTCAGGCTCCGTTTCGACGCGACTTTCATGCGCATGGCAGCCGAGGGCAAGCTCTGAGTCCGATGTTTGAGTGCGCAAAAAGCGACACGATCGGCAGATGGCGCTTGCTGCCGCCCCATTTTGTTCGACAGCGGCGTTCATGCGGGTGGCCGGCTGCGCAGCGCACTCGGCGGTCTCAGGGTGCTGGTGCTGAAGGGGCGGGAGCGGCCGTGAACAGGAAGGCAAGGTGAGCGCACAGAACAGCCAGGCGCCAGCGACACCGCGCCGGCCGCAGGGAGCCGTAAAGTGGAGGCCGATGCTGCTCGGCCTTCTGCCGATTCTCGCGCTCGTCGCGGTCTACGCAGTTGCCTCGCACTTTCGTCTGGCCGACAACCCCGACGACAAGCTGCTGCCGGGGCTCGGTCAGATGATCGAGGCAATGAAGGCGCTGATGTTCGAGGCAGATCCGCGCAGCGGGCGCTATCTGTTCCTCAGCGACACGCTCGCAAGTCTTGCGCGCTTGCTGACCGGCGTGGGGCTGGCCGCCGTTGCTGCGCTGCTGGTTGGCGTCAACATGGGTCTGCGCCAGCGGACACGTGAGGTATTCGGTCCGACGCTGACCATCGTCTCCTTGATACCGCCTCTGGCGGTGCTGCCAATTCTGTTCATCGCGCTCGGCGTTGACGAAGCGTCCAAGGTGACCTTGATCTTCATCGGGGTGTTCCCGCTCATGGCGCGCGACATGCTGCTCGCGACCGACGCACTGCCGCGAGAGGGGCTCGTCAAGGCCGTCACCCTCGGGGCATCCCCGCTCGGCGTCACCTATCGGCTTGTCATGCCTCAGATGCTGCCCCGGCTGATCGACTCGATCAGGCTCGCGCTCGGGGGCGCTTGGCTGTTCCTCATTGCGGCAGAGGCGATCGCATCGACAGAGGGGTTGGGCTACCGGATTTTCCTCGTTCGGCGCTACCTCTCGATGGACGTGATCCTGCCGTATGTTGCGTGGATCACTTTGCTGGGGTTCATGTTCGACTGGCTGCTGCGCCGATGGCTGAGCTTGCAGTTCCAGTGGTACGTCGCGAGCAAGAGAAACTGAGCCGGAGCGCAAATGACCAAGGAACTCGAAAGCCGGCAGATCTACGTCCGTGACCTCTACAAATCCTACGGCGAGAAGCTGGTGCTGGACAACATCGATATCGCCGTGCGTCAGGCAACGTTCTGCTCAGTGGTCGGCCCGAGCGGATGCGGCAAGTCGACGCTGTTCCGAATTCTCGTGGGTCAGGAAGAGGCATCGTCGGGAGTAGTCCTGTTCGAAGGGCAGCCGGTGACGGGACCGTCTGTGGAGCGCGGGCTGGTGTATCAGCGCTACAGCCTGTACCCGCATCTGACTGTCGAGGAGAACGTCGCCCTGGCGAAAACGCTGCGGGTGTCGCCACTGGTGGCCCGCGCGCGTCGCAAGGAGTTCGCGGACAAGGCGGCTTCGATGCTCGAGCGCGTGCACCTGGGCTCGCACCGCCACAAGTATCCGCACGAATTGTCAGGCGGCATGCAACAGCGGGTGGCAATAGCGCAAGCACTCATGGCCAAGCCACGTGTCCTGATGATGGATGAGCCCTTCGGCGCGCTCGATCCGGAGACAAGAGAGGCAATGCAGGTCCTGATCCTCGAGCTCTGGGAGCAGGAGCAGATGACGGTGTTCTTCGTTACGCACGACATGGAGGAGGCGGTCTACCTCGGCACGCGAATCCTTGTCCTGTCGCAGCACTACGTCGACGACCGTGGTCCAGCCGCGCGCCGTGGTGCCAAGGTTGTGGCGGACTATCGGCTGGAGCACCAGGTCCAGTCCACCGAGGTCAAGCGGTCAAGTGCGTTCTTGGATTTGGTGGGTGAGATCCGGCGCGTTGGCTTCGATCCAAAGGTGCTCAGGCATGTCACCCAGTTCAACCTGAACCACCCGGATTCGTTCCAGACACTGCATCCGTCCGAAGCGGCTGCGACAGCTGCTGCCTAGACATGTCGGACAACCAACACAAGGACAGCGCCGCGTCCGGGCAGCGCGCAGACGCGAGACCGTCAGTGGCGCAGGCCAACTTCCTGGACGGGCTGTCCGGCGACGAGCGCGACCTGCAATTGCTCATCGCCTCGCGCTTCCCGATCGTCTGCATCGAAACCCACGAAGAGCAGCGGGCGGTGGAACTCGTGCGGCGCTGTGCCCTGCGGTTGCACATGCCATTGGCCACTTGGTCGATCACCACAGGATTGCAGCCCAGCACCGGAAGTGACTCCAAAGACCCGGCGGAAGCGCTCAAGCAAGTTGCAACCGCTGGCGGTGCAGGCATCACGGCCTGGCTCGACCTGCATCCGTTCCTGTCGAATCCAGTGCATGTTCGTCTGCTCAAGGAACTTGCCGCCAACTACGAGAAGCTTGGACGGACGAGCGTCATCATTGGACACCGAACTGAGTTGCCGGGCGAGGTTGAACGGCTATCCGTAAAGTTCACTTTGTCGCTGCCCGACGGCGACGCCATTCGACGGATCGTAAAGAGTGAAGTGCAAGCCTACGAGCGGGCCAGCGGCGGGCCTGCTGTGGGCGAGCGCGAGGCATTCGAGTCGATGTTGCAGCACCTTGCCGGGATGACAGAGGTGGATATCCGCCGGCTCGTGCGGCAAGCCGTCCAAGACGACGGCAAGATTTCAGCAGCGGACCTGCCGCGGCTCATCCGGGGAAAGCACGCGCTGCTATCGCGCGACAGCGTGCTCGCGTTCGAGATGGAGACAGCCAAGTTCGGCGACGTTGCGGGGCTGGAGAACCTGAAGAGTTGGCTCGAGCGCCGCCGCCATGCATTCACTGGAGATGGCGACGCAGCGGGCTTGGACCTGCCGAAGGGCATCATGCTGCTTGGTGTGCAAGGCTGCGGGAAGAGCCTTGCGGCCAAGGCAGTGGCCGGCGCCTGGGGCGTTCCGCTGATGCGGCTGGACTTCGGCGCGCTCTACAACAAATTCCAGGGCGAGACGGAACGCAACCTGCGAGAGGCGCTGAAAGCTGCCGACGCGATGTCGCCCTGTGTCCTGTGGATCGACGAGATTGAAAAGGGGCTGGCGTCCAGCGATGCAAGCTCCGACGGCGGTGTGTCGCGTCGCGTGCTTGGCACCTTGCTAACCTGGATGGCCGAGCGGGACAGCCGCGTGTTCATTGTTGCGACATCCAATGACATCGAGCAGCTTCCCCCAGAACTGGTTCGCAAGGGGCGCCTGGATGAGATCTTCTTCGTGGATCTGCCGCGAGAAAGCATTCGCTCGCGGATTCTTGCAATCCATTTGGGCAAGCGCGGTGTGAGCGGGGACGGTATCGACCTCGCAAAGCTCGCAAACGTGACGGAAGGCTTCTCCGGAGCAGAACTGGAGATGGCGGTCGTCTCCGCCCTGTACGAAGCGCGCGCCCGAAAGGAAGCCCTCGGCACGGAGCATCTTGTCGCTGAGATAGAACGAACAAAACCGCTGTCGATCGTCATGTTCGAGAAGATCGCTCGACTGCGCATCTGGGCCCAGGGTCGCACGGTCATGGCAGATGCGAACGAGAAGGCCGTCAATCCGCCGGAAGCTGCCGGATCAGCGCAGAGCGGGGCCACCGAGCAATGACTGCGCCCGAAGTCGATCGTCGTGCCGCGAGCGCTGACGCTGTTGCATGGCACGTGCCCCTGTCGGTCGATGACCTCACGCTGGGAGAGGCTTACGAGAGCTTGCAGCGGGTGGGGCTGCGGCAGGGACACATCCCCTTTGTGGTCCAGCTGGTCGAAAACCCTAGATTTGATCTGCCTCTGGTCGACGTCTTTCCTGGCGCGACAGATCTGAGGCAGCACGACTACATCCACATCGTCTTGGGACGTGGACTGCATGCGATGGACGAAGCATTTGTCCTGGGTTTCACGATGGGGTCTACCAACCGCATGTCGAGCGTCGAGCAGCGGCTGTATGAGTTCTTCGCGCGCTACCTGTACCCCCGCGCGTACCGCTTTGGCGAGCAGGAGGTTGAGGTATACCGGGACGCCGTGCGATTGGGGTATGTCTCTGACTGCGAATCGCTCGTCAACATCGACTTCCCCGCAATGGAAGCATTGACGCTTCACGAGGTGCGGCAGCGCATTGGCCTGGAGGTCGATCTGCTGTTGGCGTACTACGCGATCGAAGAACGCCGATATCCACACTCAGAAGCGTCGAGACGATTGTGCAAACGGTAGCGAGTTAACAAGCGGCCACAGACCCCGCTCTGACGCTCAGCGACCAAACTGCTTCATGTCAAAAAAACGAAAAGGCCGCGATCCCTCGCGGCCTGCTTCATCGTCAACGCTAACTTGCAACGCTCGCCCTACTCCTTGATATCCACCCCGCAAAAGGTGTGGCGCCCGAACGGGCTCAGTTTGTAGTCGATGACTTCCTTGCGCATGGGCTTCAGTTGCACGGCGTGGGCGATGGTGTACCAGGGTGCTTGTTCCTTGAAGATCACCTGCGCCTGGCGATACAGCTTGGCGCGCTCGTCCTGGTTGGAGACCGACTTGGCCTTGACCACCAGGTCGTCATACGGCTGGTAGCACCACTTGGCGATGTTGCCGCCCCTCAGCGGCTGGAAAGTTGCAGCGTGACCGCGGCGCCCGCCAGCTCGTAGGTCGAGGCGATCTCACGTTCGCCGTCGATGACGAAAACGTGGGTCGCGTGCGGCCTGATGTGCAGCAAGCCGCGCACCGTCGCCGCGCTGTACTGCGTTGATACGGCCAGCGGCTGCGCCAAGCGTAACCGTCCGGCCAAGTCATCTTGAGCGTGGCATCTGAAGCGACAAAGATGGTGTCCACCAAACAGACGGGTGG
>JBIIZX010000291.1:0-4977 GCA_044346055.1 Burkholderiaceae bacterium
GAGGTGGCGAAGCGGCCGCCATCGAGCGGCACCAGCGGACGAAGCTCCGGCGGCAGCACCGGCAGCACCTCGAGGATCATGAACTCGGGCTTGATGCCCGAGCGCTGGAAGCCCTCGAGCGTCTTCAGGCGCTTGGCGAACTTCTTGATCTTGGCCTCGGAACCGGTCTCCGACAGGTCCTTGCGCAGCGTCTCGATCTCGCGGTCGACGTCGATGGCGCGCAGCAGCTCGCGAATCGCCTCCGCGCCCATGAGAGCGCGAAACTCATCGCCATACTCTTCGGTCTTGGCGATGAAGTCGTCCTCGGTCATCAACTGCCCTTTTTTCAGGGGCGTGAAGCCGGGATCGGTGACGCAGAACGCCTCGAAGTACAGCACGCGCTCGATATCGCGCAGCGTCATGTCGAGCACCATGCCCAGGCGACTGGGCAGGCTCTTCAGGAACCAGATGTGCGCGACAGGGCTGGCCAGCTCAATATGGCCCATGCGCTCGCGGCGCACCTTGGCCAGCGTGACTTCAACGCCGCACTTCTCGCAGATGACGCCGCGGTGCTTCAGGCGCTTGTACTTGCCGCACAGGCATTCGTAGTCCTTAATGGGCCCGAAGATCTTGGCGCAGAACAGGCCATCGCGCTCCGGCTTGAAGGTGCGGTAGTTGATGGTCTCGGGCTTCTTGACCTCGCCAAAGGACCACGAGCGGATCTTGTCCGGCGAAGCAATGCCGATCTTGATCGCGTCGAATTGCTCGTCTTGCTGAACTTGCTTGAATAGATCGAGTAGCGCCTTCATGCGTTCCTCTCAGAGCAGCCGTCGCAATCGAACGGCCGCGAAAAATCTGTCTGGACAAACGAGGGGGCTTGGCCGGCCCCCTCGTGCTCTGCCACCTTGTGGGTGAGCGTGAGCGTGTTCACGGTCAACGGGTCCTCAATTGCGCTCGAGATCGATGTCGATCCCGAGTGAACGGATTTCCTTGACCAGCACATTGAACGACTCCGGCATGCCGGCGTCGATCGAGTGCTCGCCCTTGACGATGTTCTCGTAGACCTTGGTGCGGCCCTGCACGTCGTCCGACTTGACGGTGAGCATCTCCTGCAGGGTGTAGCTGGCGCCATAGGCCTCCAGTGCCCACACCTCCATCTCGCCAAAGCGCTGACCACCGAACTGCGCCTTGCCGCCCAGCGGCTGCTGGGTAACGAGCGAGTACGGGCCTGTGGAGCGCGCGTGCATCTTGTCGTCCACCAGGTGATGCAGCTTCAGCACATGCATGTAGCCCACGGTGACCGGCCGCTCGAAGATCTCGCCGGTGCGGCCGTCGAACAGGCGCGTCTGCGTCCTGGTCGGCGTCAGTTGCAGGCGCTCGGCCACGTCCTTCGGATAGGCGATGTCGAGCATCGCGCGGATCTCGCGTTCGCTCGCCCCGTCAAACACCGGGGTGGCAAAGGGCACGCCGAGCGTCAGGTGCTTGGCGAGCTCCAGCACCTCGGTCTCGCTCATTGCATCGAGGTCCTCGGTCTTGCCGGACTTGTTGTACAGGTCCTTCAGGAACGTCCGCACCTGCTGCACTTGCACGCCCTGGGCGGCGGTGAGCATCTCGCTGATGCGCTGCCCCAGGCCCTTGGCGGCCCAGCCAAGGTGCGTCTCGAGAATCTGGCCGACGTTCATCCGCGAAGGCACGCCCAGCGGATTGAGCACGACGTCAACTGGCGTGCCATCAGCCATGTACGGCATGTCCTCGACCGGAACGATGCGCGACACCACACCCTTGTTGCCGTGGCGGCCGGCCATCTTGTCGCCCGGCTGCAGGCGGCGCTTGACGGCCAGATACACCTTGACCATCTTCAACACGCCCGGCGGCAGTTCGTCGCCCTGCGTAAGCTTCTTGCGCTTGTCTTCGAAGGCCTGGTCAAACGAGCGGCGCTTGGCCTCGATCGACTCCTTGAGGCTCTCGAGCTGCGACTGGGCGATGTCGTCGGTCAGGCGGATATCAAACCAGTGGTACTTCTCGAGCGAGTCGAGATAGTCCTTGGCGATCACCGTGCCCTTGGTGATCTTGCGCGGGCCGCCGCTGGCCTCTTTCTTCAGCAGCAGGCGCTCAATACGCGCAAACGCATCGCCTTCGACGATGCGCAGCTGGTCGTTCAGGTCCTGGCGATAACGCTTGAGTGCATCGTCAATGATCTGCTGGGCCCGCTTGTCACGCTGGATGCCTTCGCGCGTGAACACCTGCACGTCGATCACGGTGCCGTTCATGCCCGAGGGCACGCGCAGCGACGTGTCCTTCACGTCGCTGGCTTTTTCGCCAAAGATGGCGCGCAGCAGTTTCTCTTCCGGCGTCAGCTGAGTCTCGCCCTTGGGTGTGACCTTGCCGACCAGCGAGTCGCCGGCCTGCACCTCGGCGCCGATGTAGACGATGCCGGAGTCATCCAGGCGCGCCAGCTGGTTTTCGGACAGATTGCTGATGTCGCGCGTGATCTCTTCAGGTCCGAGCTTGGTGTCGCGCGCAACGACGTTGAGTTCCTCGATATGGATCGAGGTGTAGCGGTCCTCGGCAACCACGCGCTCGGAAATGAGAATCGAGTCCTCGAAGTTGTAGCCATTCCAGGGCATGAACGCGACCAGCATGTTCTGGCCAAGGGCCAGCTCACCGAGATCAGTCGATGCGCCATCGGCGATCACGTCGCCCTTGGCGATGAGATCGCCCTTCTTGACGATCGGCCGCTGGTTGATGTTCGTGTTCTGGTTCGAACGCGTGTACTTGACCAGGTTGTAGATGTCGACGCCGACTTCGCCTTCGACGTTCTCGTCGTCATTCACGCGCACGACGATGCGGTTGGCGTCGATGAAGTCGACGATGCCACCGCGCAGTGCCTGCACGGTGGTGCCACTGTCGACTGCCACGGTGCGCTCGACGCCGGTGCCCACGAAGGGCTTCTCCGGACGCAGGCAAGGCACGGCCTGGCGCTGCATGTTCGAGCCCATCAACGCGCGGTTGGCGTCATCGTGCTCGAGGAACGGGATCAGCGAAGCGGCCACCGAGACAATCTGCGACGGCGCAATGTCCATGTACTGCACGCGCTCAGGCGACATCAGCACGAACTCGCCGTTTTCGCGGCAGCTCACCAGGTCGTCGGTGAACTTGCCGGTCTTGTCGAGCGGCGCATTGGCCTGGGCGATCACGTACTTGCCTTCTTCGATCGCCGACAGGTAGGCGATGTCGTTTGTGACCACGCCGCCATCGACCTTGCGATAGGGCGTTTCGAGGAAGCCGTACTCGTTCAGCCGCGCGTACAGCGCCATCGAGTTGATGAGGCCGATGTTCGGGCCCTCGGGCGTCTCAATCGGGCACACGCGACCATAGTGGGTGGGGTGCACGTCGCGCACCTCGAAGCCGGCGCGCTCGCGCGTCAGGCCGCCCGGTCCCAGGGCGGAAACACGCCGCTTGTGCGTGATCTCCGACAGCGGGTTGGTCTGGTCCATGAACTGCGAAAGCTGGGACGAGCCGAAGAACTCGCGGATCGACGCACTGATCGGCCTGGAATTGATCAGGTCGTGCGGCATCAGGTTTTCGGTCTCGGCCTGGCCCAGGCGCTCGCGCACCGCGCGCTCCACGCGCACCAGGCCGGCACGGAACTGGTTCTCCGCCAGCTCGCCAACGCAACGCACGCGGCGATTGCCCAGGTGATCGATGTCGTCGATCTCGCCACGGCCATTGCGCAGCTCCACCAGGACCTTCATCGTGTCGATGATGTCCTCGTTGGTCAGCGTCATCGGGCCGGTGATCTCGTTGCGGCCGAAGCGCGAGTTGACCTTCATGCGGCCAACGCGCGACAGGTCATAGGTCTCGTCGTCGAAAAACAGGCGCCGGAACAGGGTCTCGACGGCGTCTTCGGTGGGCGGCTCGCCGGGCCGCATCATGCGGTAAATGGCAATGCGCGCCGACAGCTGGTCCGGCGTCTCGTCCAGGCGCAGCGTGTTGCTGATGAACGGGCCCTGGTCCAGGTCGTTGGTGTAGATGCAGCGGATTTCCTTGATATTGGCAACCCGCAGCTTCTTCAGCAGATCCTCGGTCAGCTCTTCGTTGGCATGCGCCACGACTTCGCCCGTCTCGGGGTCGATCGCATTGGCAGCAAGCACGCGGCCGAGCAGGTAGTCATCAGGCACCTCGATGCGCTTCATGCCCGCAGCTTCCATGTCGCGGATGTGCTTGGCGTTGATGCGCTTGTCCTTGGCAACGATGACCTTGCCGGTCTTGTCGGCAATGTCAAAGCGGGCGATCTCACCGCGCAGCCGCTCGGGCACCAGTTCCATGTAGCCGCCGGTGTTGCTGGCAAGCTGGAACATGTCGAACGTGAAGAAATGCGCCAGCACCTGCTCGCTGTTCAGGCCGATGGCCTTGAGCAGGATGGTGGCCGGCATCTTGCGACGACGATCGACGCGGAAGTACAGGATGTCCTTGGGATCGAACTCGAAGTCCAGCCACGAGCCGCGGTAGGGAATCACGCGCGCGGAAAACAGCAACTTGCCCGAACTGTGGGTCTTGCCGCGGTCGTGCTCGAAGAACACGCCTGGCGAGCGGTGCAGCTGGCTGACGATGACGCGCTCGGTGCCGTTGATCACGAATGAGCCGGTGGTGGTCATGAGCGGGATCTCGCCCATGTAGACCTCCTGCTCCTTCACTTCCTTGATCGTGGGCTTGGTCGCCTCGCGGTCCATGATGACCAGGCGCACCTTGGCGCGCAGCGGCGAGGCGAAGGTCAGCCCGCGCTGCTGGCATTCCTTGACGTCAAACGGCGGCTCGCCGAGGTTGAACCCCGCGAACTCCAGCCGCGCCATCTGGTTGTGGCTGCTGATCGGGAAGATCGAGTTGAACGCGGCCTGCAGGCCCTCGTTCTTACGCTGCGAGGCAGCGGTGTCTGCCTGCAGGAACTGCATGTAGCTCTCGAGCTGGGTCGCAAGCAGGAAAGGCACGGCCTGGACG
>JBIIZX010000292.1:0-4970 GCA_044346055.1 Burkholderiaceae bacterium
CCAGACTCAGCAGCGCATCAATGCACCGGTTACACCATCAGAAACGCCCAAATGGCACGGTCACTTGCTCCACCAGGCCCATACAACAGTGACTGGTGAAACATCCGGGCTAGCCGTCGTTGCGCACCGATCTGGACAGCGTTTGGGCACAGTGGATCGACCGTGAGGTGGTGGTCGATCGCGGGCTCATGAGCAGCCGCAAGCCCGCGAACGTCCCGGCGTTCAACCTCAGGATGATCGAGTAGTTCGGCGAAGGCAGCCACCAGCAGCGCGGTACGCCGCAGACCGAGTCGGCGCAGTAATGCAGACAGGCACTGATTAGTGGCAGAAGCGCCCTTTGCGGCGCCCGCGCTGCCTGACTTGGTGCCCGCTCAGCGCATCTTCATTGAAGCCTTGAGGCTGTCGAGATCGACCAGCTCGAACTCGAGTGCGCCCAGGTCTTCCGTTTCCTGCTTGCGACGGCCGCTGAAGAACTTCTTCAGCTCGTCCTGCACGCGCGGCTCGGACAGTCCTTTTACCGGGTTGCACAGCACGAGGTTGGCCCACTTGGACGGGCCGCCGGAAAACAGCTGCGGCACATCGTCGAGCACGACGTAATCGTTGACCTTGGCCGCCATCATTTCCAGCCACTTCATGATGGCCGCGTCGCGCGCCAGGGTGTTGAAGCCCACAGTGCCGAGAAACCACCGATCGAGCTCCGGAATGACGCGGCGGATCTCGTCATCGCGGAAATTGGAGCGCCAGGAGCTGTGCACCACCACACGGATATCGTCGCTGTCGTGGGCGGCGGCAATCGCGCTGGCCAGATGGTGGGTGAAGACAAACAGGCCCTTGGCGCGCAACTCGGCATTGCCTGAATCCTGGATGAAGGAGCGCTTCAGGTCGGTGGCGGCCGATGCTGGATGCAGCACGCCATCAAAATCAGTGAATACGATTCGCACGGTCGGAGGCGATCATTAGGGTTCGGCGCAAGGCGGCGCGGGCAGGCGAGCGCAACGACCGTGAGCACAGCGAGGGCAGAACAGCCTGGGCGCAGTGCGAGGACGCGGGCACTTTTTAGCAACCTCGGGCAGTGCGGAGTCAGTCCACCGAAGTCCCGGGCTTTTCCGTCGTTCGGGTAGCGTTTCACTGCACCTCGGTGTACATGCGCATGGCCTGCGGGTCGAGGTAGCGCAGGCTCTGCAGCGATCCGGGATCGAGCGTGCGGCGTCCCAGCGCCTTGATCAGCGCCATGGCAAAGGCCTTGGCGCCTGCATCTTTACTGCATACGAGCACGGCGGGCAAGGCGCCGGAATCGTGCTCGACCTGCTCAGCCGCAGGCAGCACGCAGGTCTCGTAACACGGATTGGCAAAGCCGGCGGTCGCAACCCGCGCCACCAGAGCGCGATGCGCCAGCACATTGGCCAACGGCCGCACCGTCCAGACGAGGTCGATGAACGGGCGCGGCGCTGCAGCGCGCGCCAGCGCCGCGCAAGCACGCGGCGGCAGCGGCTCGTCGATCCACAGCAAGGCATCGACGTCATCGAGCAGGGTGGGTGCGACCCCCGGCAGGCGCTGCGCAAAGGTCTCGGCGCCCTCGCGCTCGATCAGGTGGCGCATCACCCGATGACCGCGCACCCGCCAAGCTTGCGCCATGACGTCCGCACTTTGCGCCGCTCCCAACACACACAGACTCACGCTGCGTCCTCATGCCACACGATGCACGCATGGTTGCCGCCGCACGCGCCAGCGGCAATTGCGCAAAGCCGAAAAGCGCGAACGAGCGACACGTTGTTACGATGAACGGATCATCAATCAAACGGACGCCCCCGACCTGCGGGTCACGCCAATGAGCCAGCAGCACTTGCGCGTGGCAACTGCGTGATCGACAGGCCTGACAAGCCGACCGACCACAGGCGCTTGCGCCTCCTTATGCAAACATGAGCCAGCCGTCCCTGCCAGCTTCGAACCCCGCCCCTGGCCAAGCCGCGTCTTACGGGCGCTTGCTGCTCGCCGCCAGCGTCGTCATGCTGGCAGGGCTGCTCTGGTCCGGCTGGCATCCATACGACCGCGCCACCTGGGTCATGGAGGTGGCCCCTGTAATGGTGGTGCTGCCGCTGCTCTGGGCCACGCAACGCTCCTACCCGCTGACGGCCCTGCTGCTCGTGCTGGTCACGCTGCATGCGCTTGTGCTGATCCTCGGCGGCGCCTACACCTATGCCCGCGTGCCGCTCGGCTTTGCCATGCAGGAGTGGTGGCAGCTAAGTCGCAACCCTTACGACAAGATCGGCCACTTTTTCCAGGGCTTTGTGCCGGCGATCGCAGCGCGCGAGGTCCTGCTGCGCGGCGCGCATGTGCAGGGCCGCAAGATGCTCGCCGTGATCGTGGTGTGCGTGGTGCTGGCGATCAGCGCCAGCTACGAGCTGATCGAGTGGGCCGCAGCGCTGGCGCTCGGCCAGGGCGCGGACGAGTTCCTCGGCACCCAGGGTGATCCGTGGGACACGCAGTCGGACATGTTCATGGCGCTCATCGGCGCGGTGACGGCGCTCGTGCTGCTGTCGCGGCTGCACGATCGGCAACTGGCGGCACTGCCGGGCAAGCGAGCCTAGGCGAGGCCGGATCGACGACGCGAGCGCGTCGATCCTGCTCAATCAACTGATCAAGCGACGGCGCGGCATGGCAATGTGAACGCCTGCATGGCGGCCTCCTGCCGCGCCAGCACCTGCGCCAGTGCATCACCGGCGAGCAGCACAACAGGACCACCGGCGTCTTCTGCCTCGCGCTGCTGCGCCAACGCCTGCGCCTGCGCCAGGGTGCCGACCCACTGCCGCTCCTGCGCCGTGCTGGCGGCTTCAACCAGCAACAATGGTGTGGCCGGGCTACGACCCTCGTCGATCAGGCGCTGCGCTGTCTCGGCAACCAGCTGACCTGCCATGTAGATCGCGATCGTGTCGCCTTGCCCGGTATCGGCCGGCATGTCGGGGGCCACGCGCGGCGTGACAAAGCGCACAGCGCGCGCCACGCCACGCTGGGTCAGCGAGGCTTGCAATGACGCGGCCGCCGCGCAGGCGGCCGTGACCCCAGGCACGATCTCGAAGGCGATGTCCGCGGCGCGCAGCGATGACATCTCTTCATCGAGCCGGCCAAAGAGCGTGGGGTCGCCGCCCTTGAGCCGCACCACCCTCGCGTAGCGGCGTGCGGCAGTGACCAGCATGCGATTGATGAAGCGCTGCGAGGTCGAAGGGCGGTGCGCGCGCTTGCCCACGTCGACCAGCCGGGCCCGCGACGCAAGCGCCAGCACCGCAGGCGCCACCAGCGCGTCGTGCAGCACGACTTCGGCCTCGCGCAGCAAGCGCGCGGCCTTGAGCGTCAGCAGCTCCGGATCACCGGGGCCAGCGCCGACGATGTGCACGGCAACGGCGCGTGCGGTCGGTTGCATCAAACCACCGCCTCGCGCAGCAGGCCGGCGGCCACCGTGTGATGGGTTGCAGCGTCGATCAGCACCAGCGCGCCTGAGCTGCGCACCGCATCAAAGGCGTCAAAGGCCAGCGGCTGCTGTGTCTCGATGACCACGCGGCCAATGTCGTTGGGCCGCAGGATCGTTGGCGCTGCTTCGTCCACCGCTACGGCCCAGCCGCCGCGGTCAAGATCGAGCACGCCTTCGACCCGCAGCACGCGCGCGAGTACGAAGCGGGTGCCATGTCGCAGCCACAGGCGCCGCTGCGGCGCCAGTGGTGCGCTGTCGAGCCAGGCGAGATCAGCGCGCAACTGGCGCGCGACTTGCGGCTGCTGCGCAGGATCGGCCGGCACCAGCCAGTCGCCGCGCGAGATGTCCAGCTCGCGGTCCAGCCGCACCGCCACCGACTGGCCGGCGGCCGCGACTTCGAGATCATCGTCAAACGTTTCAATCGCCACCACGGTGGCAGACAGCCCCGCAGGCAGCACCGTGACCGCAGTGCCGGCACGCAGCACCCCGGCGCCGACCCGCCCGAGGTAGCGCCGCGCACTCGCGCCGCTGCGCGGATCGCCCTTGTCCACGTACTGCACGGCAAAGCGCAACGGAGCAGCGGCGACATTGCTGTCGCCATCGAGATCGATCGATTCGAGCAGCTCGAGCAGTGTGGGTCCGCTGTACCAGTCCATCCGCGGCGAGCGATGCACGATGTTGTCGCCGAGCAGTGCCGAGACCGGAATGGCAGTGAACTGGGCCAGCCCCAGGCGGGATGCAAGGCCCTGGTAGGCGGCAATGATCGCCGCAAAGCGCGCCTGCGGCGCCTCGACCAGATCCATCTTGTTGACCGCGAGGACGACGTGCCGCAAACCGAGCAGGCGCACCAGTGCAGAGTGCCGGCGCGTCTGCGGCAAGAGCTGCAATTCGCCATTGCTCTCGGTGACGCGCGTGGCATCGATCAGGATGACCGCTGCATCGGCGGTGCTGGCACCCGTGACCATGTTGCGCGTGTACTGCTCGTGGCCTGGCGTGTCGGCGATGATGAACTTGCGGCGCGCGGTGGCAAAGTAGCGATAGGCGACATCGATCGTGATGCCTTGCTCGCGCTCGGCTTCCAGGCCATCGGTCAGCAGCGACAGATCCACCTGCGCATCCGCCGCTGCCGTGCGCACCGCCCGCTGCGTGCCGGCACGCGCGAGGGCCGCCAGCTGATCCGACAGCACGCTGCGCGTGTCATACAGCAGCCGCCCGATCAGCGTGCTCTTGCCATCATCGACACTGCCCGCCGTGATGAACCGTAGCACCCCGCGGTCTTGAAGCAAGTGATCGTTCAGCGGTGCATTCATTTAGCAAGCTCAAACAAAGAAAGACACTGGATCCCCGCTTTCGCGGGGATGACACCTCGGCCGAGGCTCCAGCCTGGCCACCTTCGCTGCCACCACCCTAGCCACAGGCGCTGCCCAGGCTGGGAACGAGAGCAACGCAGCCCCCCCCCCCCCCCCGCCCCGGGCTGCGCCACCAACTGCGGCCGCCCCCCCCC
>JBIIZX010000293.1:0-4956 GCA_044346055.1 Burkholderiaceae bacterium
CACCGTGGCCACCCTCCTGAAGAAGGCGATCACTGTAGGAACCCAACCGCAAAACGCACCCCGGCGGCATGCGTCAACCGCTCACGATAGTTGTCGCTGAGCGCTCAAGATAATTGTCGCCCGCCAATCGCGCCTTGCCAGCGGTAGGTTGAGGCCATTGGCGCCAGCTGGTTGACGCAGGCAGCCAGTTGATGCGCGACCAGATGCACGGCAATTCGGCCCGCACTGGCTTCATCAGGGCAGTTGGTGAGAACGAGCAGGACGTCTTGCATCCGGGGCTCCTGAGGGAAGGACATACGGGCAGGATAAGCAGGAAGGGCGGCCAGGACAGCAGCCGCGGACGCGGCGGCAGCGAGGCCTTCAGCAAACGGGGCGGCAAGGGTCGAGCCGAAAAGGCGGAGCAACATGGGCCGAGCAACCGAGGTTGAGCAGCAAGTGCGGCCAACAAAGAAAAGGCCCGCACAGGCGGGCCATTTTCTGTCGCGTACTGACCGCGCGACGGTGCGCCAGCGCTGACCTACTCAGCGGCTTCCGCCGACGCCTCGCCGGGTGTGGGAGCAGGGCGGTCAACCAGTTCAACCAAGGCCATCGGCGCGTTGTCACCAACGCGGAAGCCAAATTTCAGGATCCGCAGGTAGCCACCGGGGCGCGCCTTGTAGCGCGGGCCCAGTTCGTTGAACAGCTTGCCCACGATTTCGCGGTCGCGCAGGCGATTGAACGCCAGGCGGCGGTTGGCGAGTGTCGGCTCCTTGGCCAGTGTGATCAGCGGCTCAACCACGCGGCGCAGTTCCTTGGCCTTGGGTAGCGTGGTCTTGATGAGCTCGTGCTTGAACAGCGAGTTCGACATGTTCCGCAGCATCGCCAGGCGATGCGCGGAGGTACGGTTCAGTTTTCGCAGTCCACTACGGTGACGCATTTGTTGGTCCTTTCAGTCTTGCTTTGAGTCTTGGTGTCGCGCCGATTCTTCTATCCCGCTGCGCGGTGCTGTGGCAGAGGGCGGATCGGTCCAGGGTGCTGCTAGTCGCCGATCGTGCCGGCGCAAAGCAGGGCTCTTACTTCTCCAGACCAGCGGGCGGCCAGTTCTCGAGCTTCATGCCAAGGGTCAGGCCACGCGCGGCCAGCACTTCCTTGATTTCGTTGAGCGACTTGCGGCCGAGGTTTGGCGTCTTCAGCAGTTCGTTCTCAGTGCGCTGGATCAGGTCGCCGATGTAGTAGATGTTCTCGGCCTTCAGGCAGTTGGCCGAGCGCACGGTTAGCTCCAGGTCATCGACCGGGCGCAGCAGGATCGGATCCACCGTCGGCGAAATGCGCTGCGACAGGATCGGCTCGGCGGTACCTTCGAGGGCGGCGAACACCGACAGCTGCTCGACCAGCACGCGCGCGCTCTGGCGCACGGCTTCCTCGGGCGTGATGGCACCATTGGTCTCGATCGTCATGACCAGCTTGTCCAGATCCGTGCGCTGCTCCACACGCGCGCTCTCGACGGTGTACGACACGCGCCGGACCGGCGAGAACGAGGCGTCCATCACGATGCGGCCGATCGTCTTGGAGTGATCGTCGCGGAAGGCGCGCACGTTGCCAGGCACATAGCCGCGGCCTTTTTCGACCTTCAGCTGCATTTCCAGCCGGCCGCCGGCCGACAGCGTGGCGATAATGTGCTCGGGATTGATGATCTCCACATCGTGCGGCAGCTCGATGTCGCCGGCCATGACCACGCCTTCGCCCTCTTTTTTCAGGTGCAGCGTGACTTCGTCACGATTGTGCAGCTTGAAGACGATGCCCTTGAGGTTGAGCAGGATGTCGACAACGTCTTCGCGCAGGCCGTCGATGGTGGAGTACTCGTGCACCACACCGGCGATTTGCGCCTCGGTGGGGGCATAGCCGACCATCGAGGAGAGCAGGATGCGACGCAGTGCATTGCCGAGCGTGTGGCCGTAGCCCCGCTCGAATGGCTCCATCGTGACGATGGCGGCGTTGTGCCCGATCGATTCGACCTCGATCGCGCGCGGTTTCAACATGGTGGTGGACATCAAATTTCCCTTCTCAATACCCTCGGCTCGTTACACCGATAAGGCTGGCGGGGTGGAAAAAACAATTCGCCGGTGCGCCAAGTGCACCGACCTGCGTCTGTAGCGAGCGCAGCGAGACCTAGCGCGAGTACAACTCGACGACCAGCGACTCGTTCACGTCCTGGGCGACATCGCTGCGATCGGGCAGCGCCTTGAAGGTGCCTTCCAGCTTGGTGAGATCAACGCTCACCCAGGACGGGAAGCCCGACTGACCGGCCAGGGTCAGCGCTTCGGCGATGCGGGCCTGCTTCTTGGCTTTGTCCTTCACGGTGATCACGTCACCTGGCTTGACCAGCATCGAGGCGATGTTGGCGGTCTGGCCATTGAGCAGGATCGAGCAGTGCGAGACCAGCTGGCGGGCCTCGGCGCGCGTTGAGCCAAAGCCCATGCGATAGACCACATTGTCGAGGCGCGACTCCAGCAGCTCGATCAGGCGCGCACCGGTATTGCCCTTGCGGCGCGAGGCTTCGCCAAAGTAGCGGCGGAACTGGCGCTCCAGCACGCCATACATGCGCTTGACCTTCTGCTTCTCGCGCAGTTGCACGCCGTAATCGGACGTGCGCGCACCCGAGATGCGGCCATGCTGGCCGGGCTTGGAATCAGCCTTGCACTTGGTGTCGAGCGCGCGACGCGAGCTCTTCAAAAACAGGTCCGTGCCTTCGCGGCGGGACAGCTTGAGCTTTGCTCCGGTATGGCGAGCCATTGTCTTCTCTCTTTCATCCTGTGACGGTGCGTTGATCGCTCCGTCGCATTAAGTCCGCCACATGATGTGGCGGACGCCCGTGGTACCTGATTACAGGTTGTCGAGACCCATCGTCGTCCTCCGAGTCAAGATCGCAGCGCTCCGGCGCCTGTCGTAATTGCGTTGCTCTTTGCTCAAAAATTCCGTGTGGCTCTGCCACCGAAGCTTTGCCAACTAGTCGCGCGAAAGTAGGCGTGTACTTTCGCGCACAGCGCTACACCCGCCGCTTCTTCGGCGGACGGCAGCCGTTGTGTGGGACCGGCGTGATGTCCTGGATGCTCGTGATGCGAAAGCCGCAGGCGTTCAGTGCGCGCACCGAGGACTCGCGGCCGGGGCCGGGGCCCTTGATTCGAACTTCGAGGTTCTTGACACCACACTCGAGCGCCGCGCGGCCCGCGTTCTCCGCAGCAACCTGGGCGGCAAACGGCGTGGACTTGCGCGAGCCCTTGAAGCCCTGGCCACCCGACGACGCCCACGACAGCGCATTGCCCTGGCGGTCGGTGATGGTGATGATGGTGTTGTTGAACGACGCGTGAACGTGGGCAATGCCCTCGGCGACGTTCTTCTTGACCTTCTTGCGCACGCGTTGCGCAGCAGCTTGTTGCGCGTTGGGGTTTTTTGCCATTCGGCGTTCCTTGACCTGTGACCTGACCGACTAGACCGTGATGCCTGAAGCGCTGGCCGCAGCCCGCGCCTAGCCTTTCTTCATCGAGACCTGCGCGCCCTTCTTGGGCCCCTTGCGGGTGCGCGCGTTTGTGCGGGTGCGCTGGCCACGCACAGGCAGGCCGCGGCGATGCCGCATGCCGCGATACGAGCCCAGGTCGATCAAGCGCTTGATCGACAGCTGGATCTCGCGGCGCAGGTCGCCTTCCACGGTGACCTTGCTGATGGCGTCGCGAATGCGCTCGAGCTCCGCGTCATTGAGCTCCTTCACCTTCTTGGTGAGAGGAACATTGACCGCCTCAAGCAGGGCGCGCGCGCGCGCGCGGCCGATTCCGTAGATCGCGGTGAGACCGATCTCGGCGTGCTGTTGCGGTGGGATGTTGATACCGGCGATACGTGCCATTTTCGACCTCGATTAGCCCTGACGCTGCTTATGCCGCGGGTCTGAACAGATCACGCGCACGACACCCTTGCGCTTGATGACCTTGCACTTGCGGCACATCTTCTTGACCGACGCTGCGACTTTCATTCTTTGCTCCTGCCGCGCCTGGCGCGGGCTCATTCCATTTGCCTTCCCCATCGGGGGAGGGACAGGGGTGGCGATGGGTCTTCTTCCATCCGCCTGCGGGCCCCCTTCTACCTGGCCCAGAACACGTCCTCGCGACCTTCAGCCGATCTGCCCGCCTAGCGCGGCAGGCCAGGCCTCATGCCCTTGAAATTTGCCTTCTTCAGCAACGACTCGTACTGGTGCGACATCAGGTAGGCCTGCACCTGCGACATGAAATCCATCGTCACCACCACGACGATCAGCAGTGAGGTGCCGCCAAAGTAGAACGGCACGTTGAACCGCAGGTGCAGGAACTCAGGGACCATGCACACCAGCGTGATGTAGATGGCGCCGGCCAGGGTCAGGCGCATCAAAATTTTGTCGATGTAGCGGCCGGTTTGGTCGCCCGGGCGGATGCCCGGCACGAACGCCCCGCTCTTCTTCAGGTTATCCGCCGTCTCTTTGCTGTTGAAGACAAGCGCCGTGTAGAAGAAGCAGAAGAAGATGATCAGACCAGCGTAGAGCAGGACGTATAGCGGCTGCCCCGGCGACAGGGCCGCGGCCAAGTCGCGGATCCAGCGGGTTGCGTCACCGGTCGTAAACCAGCTGGCAAGCGTGGCCGGGAACAGGATCAGGCTTGAGGCGAAGATCGGCGGAATGACACCGGCCATGTTCACCTTCAGCGGCAGGTGCGAGGTCTGCCCACCGTAGATCTTGTTGCCAACCTGACGCTTGGCATAGTTGACCGTGATCTTGCGCTGGCCACGCTCGACGAACACCACCGCCGCTGTCACCCCAACGATGAGCGCCACGATCAGGATCGCCGCCAGCGGGCCGATCGCGCCAGTGCGAACCAGCTCGAACAGGCCGCCAATGGCTGCCGGCAAACCGGCAACGATGCCCGAGAAGATGATGATCGAGATGCCGTTGCCCAG
>JBIIZX010000294.1:0-4944 GCA_044346055.1 Burkholderiaceae bacterium
CGCCGACGCCGGGGCCACAAGCGGCGGCCAATGTGGGGCCCCGGCATCCCCGGGGGCGACCCCACATTCTTGCTTTGTTGAACGGGAAGTCGAATCACTGCGCCGCCTCGGCGCGCCACGCGGCCTCGATCCACGCGGCCATCGCCCACAGGCGCGCATCGTCACCGGGCCGCGCCACCAGTGTGAGGCCGAGCGGCAGGCCACCTTCACCGTGCGCGAGTGCGTGCGGCAAGGGCAGGTTGATCATCGGGCAGCCGAGCAACTGCCAGGGGCGGTTGAACACCGGATCGCCCGTGGAGCCAAGGCCGGCGGGCGCCTCGCCGGGCGCACTTGGCGTGAGCAGCACTTCGGCGGCACCGAACAGGCTTTCGATCGCCGCGGCACAGGCGCGGCCGAGTTGCAGGGCGGCGGCGTACTGCTCCACGTGCATCGCGCGGCCCTGCTCGATGAGTTCGATCAGGCGCGTCGAGAGCATCTGCCGGCGGTACGCGTACTCGGCGGCCAGCGCGCGCGCGGTCTCGAAGATCTGCACGTTGCGCTGCGCCTCGAACAGCCCGTCGAACACGCGCGGCCAGGTCACCTCGGTGAAGCGCGCGCCCCGGTGCCGCAGAACCTGCGTGGCCCGATCGAGCGCAGCCAGCACCGAGGGCGCGGCCAGGTGCTGCTGCGATGTGCTCACGGCGCCCACGATGGGACCGTTGCCCGCCACGCCCTGCGCCGCCAGCTCGCGCCAGCCGGGCTTGGCTGCCAGCACCCCAGCCACCAGCGCTGCATCCTCGACGCTGTTGGCAAACACGCCCACTTCGTCGAGCGTGTCGGAGTTCTGCTTGACGCCGCTGCGCGGCACCAGGCGCGGCGACGGCTTGTAGCCCACCACCCCGCAGTACGCCGCAGGCCGGATCACCGAGCCGGCCGTTTGCGTGCCCAGGGCAAAGGGCAGGCAGTGCGCGGCCACGGCGGCTGCGCTGCCGCTCGATGAGCCACCTGGCGTGTGCGTGAGACGGTGCGGATTGCGCGTGGCGCAGGGTGTGAAGTTGGCAAACTCCGCCAGCGCGGTCTTGCCGAACATCAGGCCGCCGGCGTCCTTGAGCAGCGATACGCAGGCCGCGTCGGTCGGCGGCCGGTGCCCTTCGTAGATCGCCGAGCCGCAGGTGGTCGGCGCATCGGCGGTGTCGATGTTGTCCTTCACGCCAAAGGGCAGGCCATGCAGCGCACCGCGCCGGGCTGCGCCATGCAGTGCACGCGCGGCAATCAGCGCGTGATCGGCATCAAACCAGGCAAAGGCCTGCACCTCGCCCTCGCGCGCATGCACGGCGTCGATGAACGAGCGCGTCACCGTCTCCGGCGAGGCCTCGCCTTCGGCCACCATGCGGGCCAGCTCGACGGCGGAGCGGCGGTACAGCGGGACCTGCATCAAAGTGCTCCCTGTGATTTCTCGGTGGATGCTCGGCGGCTGCTCTGCCGCTGCTCGGTGACTGCTCGGTTGGTGCCAGGACCGTAACCTGGCGCGCCGCGGCCGTTCATCGTCATGCGGCCGGATGCGCCATTTTGATCGCACCCTTGCTACGGCGCCCTTGCCGGCATCACGCAATGGAAAAACAGTCCCGAGCGGAACTCGGGTGCCTCGACTGTCGTCGTGTACACGCTGGCGGCGAGCTTGGCGAGGCGGTGTTCGGCGTCGCTGCCCAGGCCCTGCTCTGCCGCGAGTGGCTTCAATGCGGCCACGGTGCGCTCGAGCGGAATACCCGCGCGGCGTGCGGCAAAGAAGTCGTTGGCGTAACGCGTGAGCTGATAGCAGCCATCGGCCGCCTTGGCGTTGACGCGGCGCGCCGCCCCTGCCGCGCACTGCTCCAGCCGCGCGGCGACATGACCACGTGCAGAGGCCGGGCGCAGGCGGTAGATCTCATCCACCAGCCGTTCGGCCTGCGCGCTGTACACACGGTCGGGCATCGAGGCGTCGATGGCCTTGAGCGCCGCTGCGCGATCGTCACCGCGCGCCAGATGCGCCAGCGCCGCCCAACGGATGTCGGCATCGATCACGCACACGGTCAGCGCGACGATATCGGCCGGACTGCTGCGCTCCTGTGCCTGCGCGAAAAGCGGCAGCAGGGTTGCAAGCAGCAGTGACAGCACAGCGGACGCCAGGCCCCCGCGCGCGCGCGCCGCCGTGCTTCGCACTGCGAGCACGCGGCGCATCCGCCTCAGGCGCGCAGACTGCGCGACGGCGCGGCGGCAGGCGCGGGCACGAGCAACACGCATTGCTCGCCACCCCACTTTGCGCCGCTGTACTCCGCGTCACCGCACTTCGCGTCACTGACTGAACGCGGCGCCGTCGATGTTGAAGACGCTGCAACCACGGGAACCACCAGGCCCGCCTCGCGCATGGCAACACCCAGGTCGGCGGCGGGACCGCGCCCGAGCACCGTGTCCAGCGCCAGCACAGCGGCGTAACTCGATGCAACGGCCAATTGTTCGGCCGCCGGCAAGGCGCGCAGCAGCGCCACACAGGCGCCGCTGGCCTCGTGTGCCAGCGCCGCGGGCGCCAGGCGCAACACCGCGATGCTTTCAACCGACGCCTGCTTGCCGGACACCGACGCCTGCTTGCCGGACGCCGATGCCGACACAGGCACCGGGGTGGGCACGAGCGCATTCAGTGCCGGCAACAGCGCGACCGTGACATCGACACCCTGGGCCTGCATCGCGGCGACCGCGGCCAGAGGCTGTGCATGCAGCGCCGCGTCGGCGCAGACCGACAGCAGCGGCGGCAAGCCGCGCAGGTTGCGACGGTCATTGGCCTCGCGCAGCGCAAGCAGCGCCGCCTCGCGGCAGGCACGTCCGAGCGCGGCATCCGGACCGCTGACGGCATGCAGCAGCCCGAGCTTGAGCGCCGGCTGATGCACCTGCGCCAGCACTGCCGCCGGCGCAGCAAGCGAGGCGCCGGCCGACAGCGCAGCAGACTGCTTCAAAAAGCGGCGGCGCGCCGGGAAGCGGTTGCGGTGGTTCATGGAGATGGTGATCGGTGATCGGTGATCTGTGGTCTGTGATCCGTAATCGGTGATCAGTGATCAATGGCCGGAAAGTCGCAGCGTACCAAGCGCGGGCGACAGGACGGCTACGGCAGTTGGACTAACTGACCGAGGTCTTTAGCAGGCCTGACGTCTGGGACAGTGCCTTCTTGGATCAGTCGAGCCGCAGTGCAGTGTCATTCCCGCGCAAGCGGGAATCCCCTGCAGCGCCGCCCGAGTGGATCCTCGCTTGCGCGGGGATGACACAGCAGTTGGCGGAAAGACAAAGCAAAGATTGATAGACGGTCGTCCCCGCGAAGGCGGGGACCCAGCGGCTTTCAAGCGGTCACGACGCTGGATCCCCGCCTTCGCGGGGATGACACTGCCTTCTCGGATCAGTCGAGCCTCGGCGCAGTGTCATTCCCGCGCAAGCGGCAATCCCCTGAAGCGCCGCCCGAGTGGATCCCCACTTTCGCGGGGATGACACTGCCTGTTGCATGAGCCGCAGCGCGCCCATTGGTGTCATTCCCGCGCAAGCGGGAATCCCTTACAGCGCCGCCCGAGTGGATCCCCGCTTTCGCGGGGATGACACAGCAGTTGGCGGAAAGGCGAAGCAAAGATCGATTCACGGTCGTCCCCGCGAAGGCGAGGACCCAGCGGCTTTCAGGCGGTCGCGACGCTGCATCCCCGCCTTCGCGGGGATGACGGACAGGCGGCTTCGTCTTGCGCAGGCACGCATCGCAGCCCGCAGCCCTGCTACAGCAAGCTCAGCGAAACAGATCGCTATGCAGCCCGTGCCGCTCGATCAGCCGATAGAACTCGGTGCGGTTGCGCTTGGCGATGCGGGCGGCCTGGGAGACGTTGCCGCCGGTGAGCTTGAGCAGTTGCACCAGGTACTCGCGCTCGAACTGCGCGCGCGCTTCGGCCAGGGACAGGATGCCGCTGGCGCCATGCTGGCCGGCGGGCGAGGCGAGCAGTGCGCGCTCGATGAGGCCGGCGGCGATGATCGGGCCGTCGGCAATCACCACGCACTGCTCGACCACGTTGTAAAGTTGGCGCACATTGCCCGGCCAGGTCGCGTGCGTCAGGCGGTCGAGCGCATCGGGTGAAAAGGCGCGTGCCAGGCTCTTGTACTTGGCGGCGATCTGCGCCAGAAAGTGCTGCGCCAGCAGCGGCACGTCCTCGCGGCGCGACTCCAGTGGCGGTACCGTCAGGCGCACCACGTTCAGCCGATAAAACAGGTCCTCGCGGAACATGCCGTCGCGCATCTGCTGGGTGAGGTCGCGGTGAGTGGCGGCGATCACGCGCACGTTCACATCGACCTCGCGCGTGCCCCCGACCGGCCGCACCTTGCGCTCCTGCAGCACGCGCAGCATCTTGGCCTGCAACGGCATCGGCATATCACCGATCTCATCGAGCAGCACCGAGCCGCCATCGGCGGTGCGAAACAGGCCCGGGTTCTCGTTGACCGCACCCGTGAACGCGCCGCGCACATGACCAAAAAGCTCGCTCTCCAGCAACTGCTCCGGCAGCGCCGCGCAGTTTATTGCGACAAAGGCCTTGCCGGCGCGCGGGCTGGCCTCGTGGATCGCGTGCGCAATCAGTTCCTTGCCGCTGCCCGAGGGGCCCACCACCAGCACCGTGGCGTCATGCCGCGCAATGCGGCCGATCTCGTCGATCAGCGCCAGCATGGCGCGGTTGCGCGTGACGATGCGGCGGCGCCAGCCTTCGCGCGTAGTTGATTCGGGCGCGCGCTGGGCCAGCAGGCGCTTGACCTCTTCGACCAGCGCGCGGCCATCGAAGGGCTTGGTGAGGAAGGCCGCTATGCCTTCGCGCGTGGCGGCCACGGCATCCGGAATGGAGCCGTGCGCGGTGAGGATCATCACGGGCAACAGCGGCTCGAGCTGACGCATGCGCCGCGCCAGCGCAAGACCGCTGG
>JBIIZX010000295.1:0-4939 GCA_044346055.1 Burkholderiaceae bacterium
GTCGTGCGCGAGCGCGAACAGGCGCGGCGCGAGAAAGGGTCGACGATCGACAGCCACGATCGGCGGACGAGCGTCGTGGAGAGCGAATGTGCCGGCGTGAGCGCCGCAGTAATCGCAGGGCTTGTGCACTTTGCCCAGATCAGCGGCAACGATCGCGCCATCAATCATCGCGAGCGACTTCATGCCCCCGCTGGTACAGATCTCCGCGACCGGAAACGCCTGCCCCTGCAACGCCGCCTTCATCATCCCGATCGTGGGCATGACGCTGTTCAGGATGATCGCAAAGAGAGCGACCGCGCTGATGTGCCGACGCAAGCGGACGAAGGTGCGCATGCCGCGAATGCTAACCCAGCGAGGCGTCCGGAACGGTCAATCGGGAGCGTGATCTACGTGATCCGAGGCCGGCCGCCGCTGCAAGGCCGCGCAGCCCGGCGCTAGCCAACTGCGTAACGATCCACCCGCGCAGTATCGCCGACGTCCGTTGATCGACGGCGTTCCACCACAGACAGGGACGCGGCTGAGAGCAAGCACACCAGGGTGGGCGATCTGCCGCAGGCTCCGCTACGCGCGCGTGGCTACAACAGGCGCCAGTTCGTCGCGCGCGCGCAGCAGCACGCTGCGCGTTGTTTCCCAATCAATGCAGGCGTCCGTCACCGACACGCCGTACTGCATCTGCGTCCGGTCGGCCGGGATCGGCTGGCTGCCGGCATGCAAATGGCTCTCCAGCATCATGCCCACGATTCCCTGCGCCCCTTCCTTGATCTGGTGCACGCAATCCATCAGCACCAGCGGTTGCAGCGATGGGTCCTTGAGCGAGTTGGCGTGCGAGCAGTCGACCACGATGCCAGCGCGCAGCTGCGCCTTCAGCAGCGCGCGCTCGGCGAGCTTCACGCTCACGGTATCGTAATTCGGCCGGCCGCCGCCGCCGCGCAGAACGAGGTGTCCGTAGGCGTTGCCACGGGTACGAACAATGGCCGTGCGGCCGTCCGCGTTGATGCCGAGGAAGCTGTGCGGGTGCGCGGCCGAGTGGATGGCGTTGATTGCTACCTCAAGCCCGCCGTCGGTGCCGTTTTTAAAGCCGACCGGCGTGGACAGCCCGCTGGCCATTTCCCGATGCGTCTGCGATTCAGTCGTGCGGGCGCCGATCGCGTACCAGCTGATGAGGTCGGCCAGATACTGCGGTGACAGCGGATCGAGCGCCTCGGATCCGGTCGGCAGGCCAAGCTCGGCGAGTTGGACCAGCAGCCGGCGCGCGGCCACGATACCTTCCTCGATCCGGAACGAATCATCCATGCGCGGATCGTTGATGTAGCCCTTCCAGCCAGTCGAGGTGCGCGGCTTCTCGAAGTAAACGCGCATCACGATGAAGAGCGTGTCGCTGACCTCATGCGCCAGAGCATGCAGCCGGTGCGCATAGTCAAGCGCGGCCGCCGGATCGTGGATCGAACAGGGCCCCACCACCACGAAGGGCCGCGTATCGCGCCGCTCCAGGATCGCACGCAAGGTGGCGCGACCGTGTTCCACCGTCTGGGCCGCCGCCTCGCTCAAGGGTGCAGCGGCGTGCACCTCGGCGGGTGTGGGCATCGCATCGAGGCCGACGACATTGATGTTCTCGAGCGAGGGCGCGCCCGGCATGGCGCCAGTCGTCATGCGCGCACCTGCTGAAGTCGATCGAGCGCAGCGCGCAGGGTCTCGTCCTTCTTGGCAAAGCAGAAGCGCACGACGCGGTTTTCCAGCGGCTTGTCGTAGAACACCGAGACGGGGATCACGGCGACGCCGTAGTCGGTGATCATTTTCTGCGCGAACTCGGCCTCGGGGAGGGTGGAGACCGCGCTGTAGTCGGCCAGCACGAAGTAGGTGCCAGGGCAGGGCAGGACCTTGAATGGGGTGGCGACAAGACCGGCGATGAACAGGTCGCGCTTGGCCTGGTAGAACGCCGGCAGCGTCGTGTAGGGCGCCGGGTCTGCCAGGTAGGCGGCGAAGGCGTGCTGCGCCGGCGTGTTGACGGCAAACACCATGAACTGATGCACCTTGCGAATCTCGGCCGTGATGGCGCGCGGCGCGCAGATCGAGCCGACTTTCCAGCCGGTAGTGTGAAACGTCTTGCCGAAGCTGGACACCAGCACGGTGTGGGCGGCCAGCAGCGGCGAGGTCACCAGCGACTGGTGCGGCTGACCGTCGAAGACGATGTGCTCGTACACCTCGTCCGACAGCAGCAGCACGCCGGTGGCGGCGACGATCTCCTCCAGCGCTCGCAGATCCTCAACACCCAGGCATCGTCCCGTCGGGTTGTGCGGAAAGTTGAGCATGATGAGGCGGGTGCGGGGCGTGATCGCGGCCCGCACCCGCTCCCAGTCCGGTGCGTAGCTGTGGTGCTGATCCAGCGGCACGCGCACCACGTGACCGCCCGCCAGTCCGATCGAGGGCGCGTAGCTGTCGTACACCGGCTCCAGCACGATCACTTCATCGCCGGGCGCGACCAGCGCCAATACCGCACACATGATCGCCTGAGTGGCGCCAGCCGTGATCGTGACTTCGCCGTCCGCGTCGTAGCGGTGGCCGTACAAGCGCTCGTTCTTGGTGCTGATGGCCTGGCGCAAGGCCGGCACCCCGGTCATCTGCGCGTACTGGTTATGCCCTTCGGCCATGGCATGGGCCATCAAGGCTTGCAGGCGCGCATCGCAATTAAAGTCCGGAAACCCCTGACCGAGATTGATGGCGCGATGCTGCTGCGCCAGCGCGGACATGACCGTGAAGATGGTGGTGCCGACCGAGGGCAGGCGCGTGCTGCCAAGGCGCAATGCGTGCGGCGGCATGAAGGGACG
This sequence comes from Burkholderiaceae bacterium, assembly GCA_044346055.1. Classification (GTDB taxonomy): domain Bacteria; phylum Pseudomonadota; class Gammaproteobacteria; order Burkholderiales; family Burkholderiaceae_F; genus JALHMQ01. Next base: position 2,826 of record JBIIZX010000295.1, read on the forward strand.
ATTGTTCATTGGGAAACAAGGCTGGCCGGCATGGGCCGCATTCGAGGAAACTTAAGTTTTAGTGGCATCCAAACGGCACATTGCGGCAATCGCCGACGAGGGCGAAATCTATACTCGCCCTGCATCTGCCGCCACGCCCGGCATCCCAGCCGGTGTTTGGGGCGGCAGCCCCGCCCATTTCTCCCGTTTCCCATCGCCATGACTTGGCAGACTCGGGGACCGGGAACGCAGAGTCTGACCAGGATAGCCGCCGCATGATCATCGTTGCCAGTGGCAGCAAGGCCGCATTGCGGCGGGCCGAGCCCGGCGATCGTGCGCGCGCCTACGCCTGGCTGGCACAAAGCGATCTGACGGCGCGCTCCTTCGGCGCGCCGCTGTATTTTGACCGCCCGGCGCCGAGTCTGGAGAGCTTTGGCGAGACCTACCTGCCGCACTACTTCGACGGTACGCGCCCGTTTGACGGGCGGCTGTTCATGATCCGCGCCGGCGACGCCGAGGTCGGCTGCATTGCGCATCATGAGGTCAATCTCTCGCGCGACGTGGTGGAGCTCGACCTGTGGCTGGCCGAGCAGCGCTTCTGCGGCCGCGGTTATGGGTCCGAGGCCATCGACCTCCTGTGCGCATGGCTGCAGGACAGCCTGGGGGTCAACCGCTTCATGCTGCGCACCTCGCGGCGCAATGTGCGGGCCCTGCGTGCCATGCGGCGGGCCGGCTTTCGCGAGACCGATCTGCCCAATGCTGACGTCATTGAGAAGCTCTCGTTGAGCCGCGGTCACTGCAACGACGAGCTGCTGCTGTTTCGCTTCCTTCCGCTGCCGCGGGCGGAGCTGACGGTCGAGTCGAATCGCGTGTACGTCTTTGTCGACAGCGAGTTCACCAACCTGCACGACCCGCGCCTAATCAGCGTCGGTGCGGTGGCGACGGATTCCACCTCGTTCTACTGCGAACTGAACGACTGGCCGCGCGAACACTGCAGCGAGTTCGTCGAGCGCACCGTGCTGCCGCTACTCGATGGGGACGCGGTACCGCATCCGATGGCGGCCGACGCCTTCAGCGCGTGGATTGAAGAGAAGATCAATCGCGCGCCCACCACCATTGTCTCCGACTCCGGATTTGATCGCTGGGCGCTGTCGGATCTGCTGGGTCGCGAGGACCTGCCGGCAGGCACCGAGTGGCTTCGGGTGCCTATTGCGTACGAGTCGCTCGACGAGGTGGCGCTCTCCCTCGGCCTGCGCCGGCACCATGCCCTGGACGATGCGCGCGCTGCGGCACGCGGTCTTGCATCCGAGTCAATGAGCAGCTGTCGCTGAGAGCTGTCACTGCGCGGCTGTCACTAATTTCACTTCCATTTCATTCGGACAACGAAAGACACGCCATTCCCGCGAAAGCGGGAATCCAGCGTCGTTCGCGACAGCCGCTAGGTTCCCGCTTTCGCGGGAACGACAGAGTTACCTTGAAGATCCGGAAATTGAACAAGCCGCTGTGACTCAGCGACTGTCACTGGTGGCCCATCGCTGCCATCCCTGCCACCTACAGCGCCGCAACCCAGGCCTCAGGCGTCTGGATCAACACCCCGTCGCGCTGCGCGCGCCGGTTCACTTTCAGCACCGCCTTGTCCTTGGTCAGCAACACCGCAGCGCGGGCGGTGTGGGCAAGATCGAGGAACTTCTGGTCGCGCCGATCGGTGCAGTGCCAGGGTGCGGCAAACACTCGCGGCACAGCGTGCGCCAGCGCCTGCCAGTCCTGCAGCACGGCGCACTGCCGGTCGGCGGCCAAGGCAAACTGCGGTCGCCCCAGCACGTCGATCAGCTCGGCATCGGTGTCTGCACTGCGCATTGGCTGCAGTCTGCCGGCGGCGAGCGCGGCCCGCAGCGGCCGCACGCGCACGTCGTCGAACACCCAGAGATCCAGCAGGACATTGGTGTCGATGACGATGCGCGGCGGGCAAGGCGCAGCGCGCGCGGTGTCAGCATGCGGCGGCATGGCCCGCATTGTGCCGCCCATGCCGCTGATGCCTGCCTGCGCGCGAGGCCAGCCTTGCTCTGCTGCTGCTCCGGGCCTTACCGATAGGGCTCGATCTGCGTGAGCGTGGCGTGCTGGAGGGCCGAACTGCG
>JBIIZX010000296.1:0-4927 GCA_044346055.1 Burkholderiaceae bacterium
CCGGCGTAGTCGTACTGCTCCAGCTTGGTGATGATGATCAATGGCGCAATCTCGGAGACAAACGGCATGTTCCCGGCAATGAAGATCACCGAGCCAAACTCGCCAATCGCACGCGACAGCGCCAGCACAAAGCCGGTGAGAATGGCAGGCAGCAGGAGCGGCAACACCACCTTGATGAACGCCTGCAGGCGCGAGGCGCCGAGCGAGGCCGCCGCTTCTTCAAGCTCACGGTCGAGATCCTCCAGCACCGGCTGCACGGTGCGCACGACAAAGGGCAGACCGATGAAGATCAGCGCAATCAGCACACCCAGCGGCGTGAACGCGACCTTGATCCCGATTGTGGCCAGCGGTGCGCCAAGCCAGCCATTGGGTGCATACAGCGCCGTGAGCGCAATGCCGGCAACGGCGGTGGGCAGCGCAAATGGCAGGTCGACAAAGGCATCGACCAGGCGCTTGCCCGGGAAGTCATAGCGCACCAGCACCCAGGCCACGATCACTCCGGCCACCAGGTTGATGAGCGCTGCGATGAGCGAGGCGCCAAATGAGAGACGGTACGAAGCCACCACGCGCGGATCGGTGACCGTGGTCCAGAACGCATCCCAGGTCATGGTGGACGTCTTCAGTGCGAGCGCCGCCAGCGGAATGAGCACGATGAGGCTCAGGTAGAACAGCGTGTAGCCCATGGCCGGGCCAAAGCCCGGCAACACCGAGCGGCGCGGCCGCGCCCAGGCGAGGACGGCGCTCATGGCTGCCGATCCTGCTTTGCAACCAGGCGGGAAGTGCGCTGATCACACGGAGAGCACGGAGAGCACAGAGAAGAATCTGGCTGCCCTTCTCTGTGTGCTCTGTGCTCTCCGTGTAATTCGACGGTCGCGCGCATCTTGGCTCGCGTTTCGCACATGTGAGAAAGCTTCACTTCTTCCCCGCCGCCGCGATCACGCGGTCGAAGATGCCGCCGTCGTCAAAATGCGTCTTCTGCGCCTGTTGCCAGCCACCAAACTCGTCGATGCCCACGGTCTTCAGCGCCGGGAAGTTGTTGGCGTGCTTCTTTGCCACCTGCGCATCGCGCGGCCGCAGGAAGTTCTGCGCGGCGATCTCCTGGCCTTCAGGCGAGTAGAGAAACTCCAGATAGGCCTGCGCCGCCGCGCGGGTGCCCCTTCTGTCGGCCACCTTGTCTACCACCGACACGGGCGGCTCGACCAGGAAGGTGAGTGAGGGATACACGACCTCGAAGCCGCCGCGTCCGAACTCGCGGGCGATGAGTTCCGCCTCGTTCTCGAACGTCACCAGCACGTCGGCGATATTGCGCTGGATGAACGTGCTGGTGGCGCCGCGCCCGCCTGTATCGAGCACCGGCACGTTGCGGAACAAGCGCGTGACGAACTCCTCCGCTTTCTGTGCTGTCCCGCCCGGCTGCTTCAGCGAGAACGCCCAGGCGTTCAGATAGGTGTAGCGGCCGTTGCCCGAGGTTTTGGGGTTCGGGATGATGACCTGCGTGCCGTCCTTGACGAGGTCCGGCCAGTCCTTGATGCCCTTGGGATTGCCCTTGCGCACGATGAACACGGTGGCCGAGGTGAATGGCGCGCTGTTATTCGGCAGCCGCTTGGCCCAGTCGGCCGGCACCAGACCGCCGCGCTGGGCCAGCAGATCGATGTCGTTGTGCTGATTCATGGTGATGACATCGGCCTCCAGGCCGTCAACCACCGCGCGCGCTTGCCGGCTCGAGCCGCCATGCGACATCTGGACCGTCACGTCCTGGCCGGACTTCGCCTTCCACTGCCTCTGAAACGCCGGATTCAGATCCTTGTAGAAGTCGCGCATCACGTCGTAGCTGACGTTCAGCAATGTTGTCTGCGCGCCGGCCAGCCCAGTGGCAGCGATCAGGACAGCGAACAGGAGCGAGCGGAGTGTGGTCATGCCGATCTGTCTGGTTGTGCCAGCCTTGCGGGTGAGTTGGGGGGCCTGCGGGTGCTGGTGAACACCGGGCTGCGCAGAGAGGTCATCAACCCGACGAAGGTTAGGGATGCCTGGGCTTGCGGCTCATACCGATTGGCTTGAGCGTCATGGGCCTGGGTTCTATGCGCCGGGTTCCGATCAAGGCGGACCAGAGCCGCTCTACGCGCCCACATGCGCGATCAAACGTTGCGCAGCCGCAGGGCCTGCGCGTATAAACGCCTGCTTTGCTCAGCGCTCAGTCACAAGAGGTTCCATGACAGCCGCCATTCGCGCCTACATTGATGCAATCGCTCGCGATCCGCTGCGAGAGGACCTGCGGGTGACGGACAGTGGCCGCGTAATCGGCCGCTTCATGCGCGCCGAGATTGACTCGGCGTTCCAGTCCATTGCACCGATCGACACGGATGCAACTACGGGCGCTAGTGCCGCCAGCCTGTCTGGCGTGCAGGCGCTGGCACGGGTGCATGCGCAAGGTGGTGGCGAACTCTCGCCCTGGAATCCGTTTGAGCAGGCCGCCAGTGGCGACGAGTTGGTGCTGCTCGACCGCCGCTGCCGCATCGTCCACACGCTGAACTTCTTCGCGCAAGATGCGCTGGCGGAGGTCGAATCGATCGACCTGCTGCTCAACGTCCATCGGCGCCTGCTGAGCGTGGTCACCACCGACCATGGTCGTGCGTTTGGGCGTGCGCTGGACAGCCTGGCGGTGGCGGCGCGCCGCATCGTCATCGTGCTGCCGCCGGTGGAGCCCGCCACGCTCGACCTGCAGTGCCAAGTGCTCGCCAGTTATCGCCTCAATGGCTTTCGCGTGGCCGCCGGCGCCGATCGCGCCGATCTCGCGCAAAAGGTCCTGGCGCGACAGCCCGCCGATGTGCTGCGCGTCGATGCACGCGTCTTGCTGCGCGACGCTCAATGGCCCGCCGCCTTTCGTGCTGCGCACGAGGTCGGCGCGCAGGTGCACGTCACCCGCGTTGAGACCGAGGCCGAGCGCCGCCTGGCGCAGGACCTCGGTGCGACGCACTGGCAGGGCTGGCATCTTGCGCCTGCGTTGCCGTCTATACAGACTCTCGCCGCCGTCGCTTGATTGAGTCTTCTCAGCCCCGCGCGTAGGCGCGTCGGGTTGTTGGCGACTGCGCCGCGTATATCGATTGCGACGAAGTTTTGGTTGGGATCCTGCCGCGTTACTGATTCAGTCGTCCTTCTTCGCCGCGCCTGCGCAAGGAGAACGTTGTGTCGTCGACCGATCACCGCCACCGCGCCGCGCGCCGCGCCGGCCTGCAGGGCCTTGCGGCGTGGGCTGCGCTCGGCGACGTCGCGCCACTGAGCCTGTGCCCGCAGGAAGTCACAGAAGTTCGCATTGGCCCGCGCTGCGGCGGCGGCGAGTTCAGGATCGTCGTGGCCATTGTCGAGCGGCCAGTCATCGAGAACATCCTGACGCACCTGGGCCTGGATGTGCAGCTGCCGCCCAAGGGCCGGGCGCGTGGGGCGGAGCAAGACTTCGCCGCCTGATCCGCGCCGGCCGTCGCAAACACAACGTCCCAGGCTGCAACGCCAAGCGCAACCGGGGCGGCCGTGTGCGCCATGGCGGCGCGAGGCTGCAAGACCCACGCCCAGCCCCGAGGTGGAGGCAGCGACCAGCCCTCGTGAAGGGTCGCGGGCCTGCCGAACCCGCCCTACGCGAGGGCACCGGCACCCAACCCTGACACTTCATGCCGCCGGAACCGCCGCATCCGGGCCCCCAGGTCTCTACAGGCCTTTCTGAGGGCGTTTGGAATTTCTATGCTCCGACGACCCTTCGCGTAGCGGCGAGAAGATCCTCGAAGCTATCCAGATGGCCTGGATCGACAAGGCAGACTGAGCGGTGCGGTGCTCATCGTTGCTCGATTGCCACAGCGCGGGATGGTGAAACGCCGCCATCGGCGCGCCGGCTGGTAACGGGGCAGGTCCGGGCAATAATGCGTTGGCCGTGCTGCATAGGCGCGGGTCGGGTTTGACCTGGGGGGCAGCGTGCGCGTGATTCAACGGGGTTTGGCGGCACTGCTGGCGCTGGCGGCCCCTGCCGTGCTGGCCGACACGCACTGCCTGGGCGATCGCGCCGCCAAGGCAGTCCTGCAGATCAGCGTGGTGCCGCAGTTCGCGCCCACCGTCGTGCACGCCCGCTGGGCACCCCTGCTCGAACGTATTGGCCGGCAGACGGGCCAATGCTTCCGCCTGCATGTGACGGCGAGCATCCCGGAGTTCGAGCGCGATCTGCTGCTCGGCGAGCCCGATCTGGCTTTCGTCAATCCTTACCACGCGGTGCTGGCTCGGCGCGCCAAAGGCTATGTTCCGCTGGTCCGCGACGACCGTCAGTTCCTCAGCGGCGTGGTCATCGTGCGCGGCAGTAGCGAACTGCGGTCCCTTGCCGATCTGCGCGGCAAGGCGGTGGCGTTTCCCGCGCCCAACGCGTTCGCGGCGTCGCTGCTGGTGCGCGCGCAACTTGCGGCCCAGCAGATCGAGATCCAGCCGCGTTACCTTAAGAACCACGGCAACGTCTATCGCGCGGTGGCGCTGTCCGAGTTGGACGCCGGAGGCGGCGTGAACAATACGCTGCAGCGCGAGGAGGTCGGGCTGCGCGCCCGGTTGCGTGTTCTCTACGAGACGCCGCGCTATGCGCCGCATCCGCTGGTCGCGCATCCGCGCGTGCCCTCCGCCGTGCGTGCAGCAGTTGCCGCGGCGTTTATCGAGCAGGGCAAGAGCGCCGAGGGCCGGCCGCTGATGGAAGCGGTGCAGATGCCGCAGCCGGTGGCGGCCGACTACGGCCGCGATTACGCGCCGCTGGAGGCGCTCAAGCTCGACCGGTTCGTGGTGCTAGCCCGGATGTTTCACCAGTCACTGTTGTATGGGCCTGGTGGAGCAAGTGACCGTGCCATTTGGGCGTTTCTGATGGTGTAACCGGTGCATTGATGCGCTGCTGAGTCTGGGTGTCAGCCGC
>JBIIZX010000016.1:0-16525 GCA_044346055.1 Burkholderiaceae bacterium
CTTGCGGCCCTTGTCGCTCACGTAGATGAAGGGCAGCGTCTCCTCGCCGGTGCCGCGCAGCACGCGCTCGCGAAAGCGCTTGGGCAGCTTGTCCCAGGGCGTATCTAGGCTCTGCTTGTCGTACTTGGCAAGCGCCGTGAGCATGTTGAAGTAGTAGGGGTTGCGCGCGTCCCAGCCGGGAATCGCACCGGTGGCCAGCGTCAGCTCCGGATGCACGACCACGCGCGCCGGGTCAAAGAACTCGCTGGTGCCCAGCCCATCACACACCGGGCACGCTCCCATCGGGTTGTTGAAGCTGAACAGGCGCGGCTCGAGTTCTGTCAGCGAGTAGCCGCACACCGGGCAGGCGAACTTGTTGGAAAAGACGGTCTCGGTGCCGTTGTCGGTATCGAGCAGCAGCGCGCGGCCCTGGGCGATGCGCAACGCGGTTTCGAACGACTCGGCCAGCCGCTGGCGCGACTCGGGCCGCACCTTGAGCCGATCGACCACCACGTCGATCGAGTGTTTCTCGTTCTTGACGAGCTTGGGCAGGCTGTCCACATCGACAATCGCGCCGTCGATGCGAAAGCGCACGAAGCCCTGCGTCTGCAGGTCCTCGAACAAATCTTCAAACGTCCCCTTGCGCTCGCGCACCACCGGCGCCAGCACCACCAGCTTGCTGTCCACCGGCAGGCCGAGGGCAGAGTCGACCATCTGCGCCACGCTTTGCGCGGCCAACGCATGGTCCGGATGATCAGGGCAGTAGGGCGTGCCTACGCGTGCGAAGAGCAGGCGCAGGTAGTCGTGGATCTCGGTCACCGTGCCGACGGTCGAGCGCGGGTTGTGCGAGGTGGCCTTCTGCTCGATGGAGATCGCCGGGCTCAGGCCCTCGATGTGATCGACATCGGGCTTCTCCATGAGCTGCAGGAACTGCCGCGCATAGGCCGACAGCGACTCCACATAGCGACGCTGGCCTTCCGCATAAAGCGTGTCGAAGGCGAGCGAGCTCTTGCCCGAGCCCGACAAGCCCGTGATCACCACCAGCCGGTTGCGCGGCAGATCGAGATCGATGTTCTTGAGGTTGTGGGTGCGGGCGCCGCGGATGCGGATCGTTTCCATGGCCGGCAAGGCTCGCGTTTGCAAAGGAGAACCGGTAACTATAGGGGATTGGGGATTTGTGATCAGTGATCCGTGATCAGTGATCCGTAATCAGTGATCCGTGATCAGTGATCAGGGGGCGGCGTCTGCCGCCTGCCAGATTCTCGGCCGGGTCGGACGGCTGTCCGCCGCTGCAGTTTCCCCCGCGCTCTGCGCTGCCGTTTCTTGTGACCGACCTCAAAGCCGGGACCGATCACTGATCACTGATCACCGATCACCGCCTTCCCCAGGCCCGTTCGCCAGTAGCATCGGGCCATGTCCCTTGCCCCACAAGCGAACGCGCTGCCCGTCGGCATGAGTGGCGCGGAGATTCGCGCGACCGCCACGCTGACGGTAATCGCGTCGCTGCGCCTGCTCGGCCTGTTCCTGATCCTGCCGGTGTTTGCCGTGCATGCCCAGCACCTGCCCGGCGGCAGCAACACCACGTTGATCGGCCTGGCGCTGGGGATCTACGCCGCCACCCAGGCGATGCTGCAGATTCCGTTTGGCGTGGCGAGCGACCGGGTCGGGCGCAAGCCCGTGATCGTGGCCGGGCTGGTGCTGTTTGCGCTGGGCAGCTTTGTGGCTGCCGGCGCCGACGACCTGTGGACCACCATCGTTGGCCGCGCCTTGCAAGGCGGCGGCGCAATCTCCGCGGCGGTGAGCGCGTTCATTGCGGATTCAACCCGCGATGAGCATCGCACCAAGGCGATGGCGGCGCTCGGCATGTCGATCGGGCTGGTGTTTGCACTGTCGCTGGTGGCGGCACCGCCGCTGTATGCCCTGATCGGCATGAGCGGGCTGTTTGCGCTCACGGGTGCGCTGGCGCTGGCGGCGATTCCGCTCGTGCTCTGGGGTGTTGCGCCGGCGCCGCAGCGGCCGACCGGGCTGCAGGCGGACAAGGCTCACTGGACCTTGGTGGTGTTCGCGCCGGAATTGCTGCGGTTGAACTTCGGCATCTTTGCGCTGCACGCGGTGCAAATGGCGATGTTCATCGTGGTGCCGTCCATGATGATCGAGCGCGGCCTGCCGCTGCCGCACCACTGGTGGGTCTACCTGCCGGTGGTGCTGGCCTCGTTCTTCTTCATGCTGCCGCCGCTCATCACTGCGGAAAAGCGCGCCCGCATGCGGCCGGTCATGCTTGGCGCAGTTGGCATGCTGCTGGTCGTGCACCTGGGACTGGCCTGGGCGGTGCCGAGCCTGGCGCTGCTGGTGGTGTGGCTGTTGCTGTTCTTTACGGCCTTCAACCTGCTCGAAGCCTGCCTGCCGTCGATGGTCTCGCGCCGCGCGCCGCCGGATGCCAAGGGCCTGGCGCTGGGTGTCTACAACACCACGCAGGCGATCGGCCTGTTTGTCGGAGGTGCCGTGGGCGGCGTGCTTGCCAAGCACGGTGGGCCGATTGCCGTGTTCGTGGTCGGCGCACTGGCCATGCTGGCGTGGCTCGTCATCGCCTGGCGCATGCAGGAGCTGCCGGCCAAGGTTGTGGCTGCCGCGCCAAAATCGGACAAGCCCGCCGAGGCCTAGGCGGCTTCGCTGCCCAGGAGCGGCGCAGAACGCCCGAGGGCGGACGGTATGATCGTCGATTCAAGAGAGCAGCGGCCCCGCATGCGCCCGGCACACCAGTCAGGCGAGTGCGTGCATCGGGCGCGGCCGCGCACCGACCAGCGAGGAGAGGGCGATGGCATCCATCAACAAAGTCATTCTGATCGGCAACCTTGGCAAGGATCCGGAGACCCGGTACTCGGCCGACGGCGCCGCCATCACCAACATCACGCTGGCCACCACGGACTCTTGGAAAGACAAGGCCACCGGGGAGAAGAAAGAGCAGACCGAGTGGCACCGCGTCGTGTTCTTCAATCGCCTGGCCGAGATCGCGGGCGAGTACCTGCGCAAGGGCCGGCCGGTCTATATCGAGGGCCGGCTGCGCACGCGCAAATGGACCGACAAAGAAGGCCAGGACCGCTATACGACCGAGATCGTCGCCGATGTGATGCAGATGCTCGGGTCGCGCGAAGGCGCGGGCGGCGGCATGGGCGCGTCTGATTCGGACGACGCAGCGGCCCCAGCGCGCGCATCCAGCGGTAGTGGTGGCGGCAGTGGCGGCGGCAGTGCGCGCCCGGCGAGCAAGCCGGCGGCGAACATTGCCGACATGGACGACGACATTCCGTTTTGAGCGTTCGACTCTCAGTTCGAACCTCGGCGTTCGACTCTCAGCGTTCGAATCTCAGCGTTCGACGCCCTAAATCGCTCGTCCTTTGCGTTGCGTTCGGCGTCGGTGCCTGTTTGACCGCACACCGTTCGCGCACGCCGTTTCGCAAACTCGCGCGCGTACTCTGACCGCCGCTTCTCGCGGCTTGCTGCACTGACCTGATCATGGATCGCGACCCCACGCTCGCCGAGTTGTCCCGCCTGCGCTGGGTCGCAACCGCACTGGTCGGCTGGCTGGTGCTGGTCACGGCCGGCGGCGGCCTCGCCGCCATGGCGCTGCTGTATGCGCCGTATGACCTGGACTCGTCTGCCTATCAGATCGTGCTGTGCGCCACGGGCGGCGCCTTCGGCGCTGGGCTTGCGGCCTTGCTTTCAGTGGTGACGCTGATCAGCCGCGGGTGGGAGCTGGGCGATGGTGCGCGCCGGCCGCTGCGCGGCGACGGGCAGCGCTTTGCCGGTCGCCTGGCGCCGATGTACATGGTGCGGCCGCTGTTTGGTGCGGCGGCCGGGCTGATTGCCTACTTTGCGCTGATGGGCCTGCTGCTGCTGGTCCTCACCGGTGGGAGCGACATGAGCTTGGAGCCGATGGGGCTGCTGTCGGTCAGCCTGGCATCCGGTTTTTTTGCGCAGACGCTGCTGGAGCGAACGCGCGAAATGTTCGAGGCCTTCTTCGGGCGGTCGCCGATGGCGAGTGCAGCAACGGGTGTTGCCACTGCAACCACGTCCGCACCAGTCGCCGCCGCGGTAGTCCTGACGAAAGCGCCAGTGCCAGCGCCGGCCGCACAAGCGCCAGCGCCATCCTCAGCCGTGCAACAGCCGCAGCAATTCGGCCTGCAAGGCGGGGCCACTGGCGATGAGCGAGGGTGAGGCGAGCGGATCGCCGCCGGTCCAGCTCGTCACCACGCCGCCTGCGCCCTCGATCACCGGCACGATGGCGGCCACGTCCCAGTACGCCAGACGCGGATCGAGCATGACGTCCGCCGCGCCGGTGGCGATCGCAAAGTAGCCAAAGCAATCACCCCAGGTGCGTGCCAGCTTGGCCTGCCGCAGCACCCCGGCAATGCGCTGCGTATTCGGCGCCTTCTGTTCGCCGATGTCGGGCAAGCTCGTCAGCAGCACGGTGGCCTCAGCCAGTTGCTCGCAGGGCCGGACCTGCACCGCACGCGTGCTGCCATCGGCCGCCCGCAACATCGCACCGCTTGCGTGGCCGACCACGGCGAGGTCCGCGGCCGGGTGCGCAATGCAGCCGAGCACGGGACGAAAGCCCGCGCCATCGTTGCGCTCGAGCGCGATCAGCGTGCCGAATAGAAAGCAATTGGTGATGAAGGCGCGGGTGCCATCCACTGGATCGAGCACCCAGCGATAGCGGTTGCCGGCGCCGCCGTCCTTGCTGCCGAACTCCTCACCCAGGATCGCGTGCGCCGGATAGCGCGCCTCGATGCGCCGGCGCAATGCTTCCTCGGCGCCGCGGTCGGCCTGCGTGACGGGCGAGGCATCGGCCTTGTCGATGACCGCGGTGCCGCTCATGAACAGCGGTTTGATCACGCCGCTGGCCAGCGCAATGAGCTCATGCATGAACGGCACGAACTCTGCGACCTCGGCGGGCGAAAGGCTGGCGCTGTAGCGGGGCAGGGCAGTTGCTGTCATTGGATTGTGTTGGTGTTGCTCACTCGCGATCAGCGGGGCTCATGTAGGTCAGGTGGCGCTGGTCGACGTTGGCGACGCTGGTTGGCTCACGCGCTCGGCAATCGCCAGAAAGTGCGCGATGCCCGGCGTGGCCCGGCCCTCGATCTTTGCGGCGTCATCCCACAGGCGCACGCGCAGCGCCTCGGGCGCATGCGGCGTGGCAATGAAGGCATCGGCCTCGGCCGCGCTGAAAACGCCCCCCTGCAGCTGCAGGCTGCGTTTCGAATCCGCTGACAGTGCCGCGAGGTATTGCGCGCCGCTCATGGTCCCGCCATGCGCAGCGTCGCCACGCGCGCACAGGTAGCGCTTGGCGTCCACATGGAGGCGAATGGGAGTGAGGACGGTCTCGCCGAACAGCTCGCGCAGCCGCGGCAGCGCAACGTACTCATGGCGGTCATCGATGCCGCGCAAGGTGGGTGACTCACCTTGGTCGTTGATCAGGTGCCCCAGGTCGTGCAAGAACGCCGCGGTGACCAGCGCCGCACTCGCGCCAGCTTCCTCGGCCAGCAGGCCCGATTGCAGCGCATGCTCCAGTTGCGTTACCGGCTCGCCCGCGTAGGCGCGCTGGCCAAGATGGGCGAACAGGGTTTCGATGTCGGCTAGGGAGAACGGCATTGCGGATCGAGGATTGCGGATCGATGATTGCGCAGAGTGTGCCCGGCGCAGTTCTCTCACCTCAAGACACTTCGAATTGAGTCAAGCGATGAGCCACATCGTAAGACCTCGGAGCGAAGCGGTAGTCCGCAATCCGCAATCCGCAATCCGAGTCCCATCAACCGATGGGCCGGGCCGTCCCCGACGCCTGAATCCCGAATCCCGAATCCCGAATCCCGCCTCCGTGGTCGTCGCAGGAACCAGCCGCGACCGCGACAGTACGCCGGCGGATTTCAGAATTGGGTAGGCGATCGAGCAGGACAGCGTGTTCACGCGCTTGAAGTCGGGGAGCAGATCTAGGTGCAGCGGCTGGTCTCGATCGACTGCGGCGTGTTGCCGCTCAGCCGCTCCCGCCGGTGCGCACGATCTGCGTGCCCCAGATCAGCAGGGCAATGGCGGCGTGCAGGTTCAGCATTGTCTGCACTTCGGAAACATGCCCCCGGGGTCGCTCTTGGACGATCGTTGTGCGATTGCGATTGCGATTGCGAGTGAAAGTGAGAGTGAGCGTGCGTCGGCGGGGGGCGCCACCCGCTCGCGCTGCGTCACCACGGCAGCGAATACGTCTTGGTGTTGGTGAATGACTTCACCGCCTCCAGCACACCCTCCTTGTATCCGAGGCCCGAGTCCTTGATGCCTCCGAAGGGCGTCAGTTCCAATCGGTATCCAGGCACTTCGCGCACGTTGACCGTGCCGACGTTGAGCTCGCGCACCAGGCGCGTGATGACGTCAAGCCGGTTGGTACACACGGCCGAGGACAGGCCATAGGCCGTCGAGTTGGCGATGGCGATGGCCTCGTCGAGGTTGGCAAAGCGGATCACGGGGGACACGGGGCCGAAGGTTTCCTGCTTGACCAGTGGCATATCCGGTGCCACCCGATCAACCAGCGTGGGCGCATAGAGCGCGCCGCGCCGCTCGTTGCCATGCAGAAGCCGCGCGCCGCGCGCCACGGCATCGCGCACGCGCGCTTCGAACTCGATCGCCGCGGCCTCGTCGATCACCGTGCCCATGTCGGTGGCGGGATCGAGCGGATCGCCGTGGTTCACCGCACGGGTCTTTTCCAGCAGCCGCTCGACGAAGCCGTCGTGCACGCGCTCGTGCACCAGCATGCGCTTGACGGCGGTGCAGCGCTGGCCTGAGTTCTTGTACGAGCCCGCGGCGGCCAGCGTTGCTGCCTCGTCCAGGTCGGCATCGTCCATGACGATGATCGGATCATTGCCGCCAAGCTCGAGCACCTGGCGCTTGTACACGGCCTTGGCAGCGATGTACTTGCCAATTGGCACGCCGCCGGTGAAGGTGACCAGATCCACATCGGCGTGGGTGAGCAGCTCATCGGCGATCTCACGCGGATCCCCGGTGACCACGCTCAGCATCGGTCCGGGCAGCCCGGCTTCGTACAGGATGTCGGCGAGCAGGTATGCCGCCAGTGGCGTCTTCTCGCTTGGCTTGAGCACCAACCGGTTGTTGGTCGCCACACTGGGCGCAACCTTGTGGATCACCTGATTGAGCGGGTGATTAAATGGCGTGATCGCCGTGATCACGCCATGCAGCGGCTCGCGCAGCGTGTACACCTTGCGGCTCTTTCCGTGGGCGGTCAGGTCGCAGGAGAACACCTGGCCATCGTCAACGAGCGCCTGGTTGGCGGCAAAGAGCAGCACATCACTGGCGCGGCCCACCTCGTACAGCGTGTCCTTCAGGCACAGGCCCGATTCAAGCGTGATGAGCCGCGCGATCTCGTCGCGCCGCCCGGCGATGATCTCGCCCGCCTTCATGAGGATTTTGTAGCGCTCGTAGCGGGTCAGCGTCGGCTTGTACTGGCGCGCCAGCGCAATCGCGCGCCGCACGTCATCGACGCTGGCCTTGGGCACGGTGGCGACCACCTCGCCCGTGTACGGATACAGCACCTCGATCACACGCTCGCGTGCGACTTTCTCGCCGGCAATTCGCAGTGATTCGGTTTTCATGCCGCGACCTTCAGTTCACACGAAGAGCACGAAGGCCAGCATGCTGGCTCGTGTCGCATTCTTCGTGCTCTTCGTGTCCTTCGTGTGATTGAAAGCGCTCTGAACACTTACTGCGCATGGTTCAGGGCAAGGTCGAATGCGTCAAAGTTGCGCCACCGGCGGCTGCAATCGAGGCCTTGGATGCGGCGGTTCACGATCAGCGGCACGCGCTGCTCGGAAATGCCGCCGTGCGACCGCAGCGGCAGCTCGAGCGCGCTCAGATCGTGGCGGGCCTTGCTCGTGCCCAGCACCACGCTGCGCTCGGACACCACCACCAGATCGCCAATGCGATCGGGCGGCAGCTCAAAGCGTGCGGCGGCATCCTCGCGCTTCAGCACGGCCTCGATGCCCCAGGTGCTGCGCAGCCGGCTCTTCACGGTCTCGATGTCCTCCGCGGCCAGGTACACGGTGGCAAACGAGCCGAGCGCGCCGTGATGCACGACGTAGGGGTCGGTGATGGGAAGGATGACGCGCGCGCGCAGTGCGCCGTTGCGTGCGCCGAGCCAGCCATCGATCGTGTCCTGCAGGAAGATCACGTTCGGGCTGGCATCGAGCTTGACCTTGGCATTCATGCCGTGGTCGGCGGTCAGCGCGATCACGCAGCCGGCCGCATCGAGCTGGCCAAGGTAGCGGTCCATCATCGCGTAAAAAGCGTTGGCCACAGCCTCGCCCGGCGCGTGCTTGTGCTGGATGTAGTCGGTGGTGGACAGATACATGATGTCCGGCCGCCGCCCCTGCATCTTCGGGCTGGTCATCAGCTGCACACCGGCCGCGAAAACGAACTCCGACAGCTCGGCGCTGTACACGCTCGGCACCGGCATGCCCACCAGCGGCAGCACGGTATCGATGCCGTTCTCCTCGACCGTGACCTGGTCCGCCTTCTCGGAGGAAAAGCAGATGCCTTTCATCTGGTGGCCGAGCAGCTTGCGCAGCTTGTCCTTGGCGGTAATCACCGCGATCGACGCGCCGGCGTCGGCCAGCTTGGCAAGCAGCGTGGGCGCCCGCAGCCACTTGGGGTCATTCATCATGACCTCGGTGTCGCTGGCAGCGTCGTACAGATAATTGCCGCAGATGCCGTGCTCCGATGGAGGCGCACCGGTGACGATCGACAGGTTGTTGGGGTTGGTAAAGCTCGGCACCACGCAGTCGGCGATCAGGGCGGTGCCTTCGGCCAGCACGCGCTTCATCCACGGCATCGCGCCGACAGCCACGGCCTGCGCGATGTAGTCCGGCTCGCAGCCGTCGACGCACACCACCACGGTGGGTGCGGTTGGCCGCGCATAGCGGCGGCCGTTGACTTCAATTGTGCTCATTGGTGTCTCTTGCTTGTTCATCAGTTCGTGTCAGTGTGCTTTCAGGCGCGGCGCCGCCGCGCCGGCTTGTCATTCATGGCGCGTTGCTCCTGCTGCGCCTGCCGTGCCTGGTGCTCCTGCTGCGCCTGGCGCAGCGCCTCGGCGCGCAACATGCGCTCCTTGCTTTCGATCACGTGGTCGAACATCACGCGGCCCGCGAGACCGGCGTCGCCTGAGCTGATCGCCTTCAGAATCTGCCGGTGCTCGGCGACCGAGTGCGGCAGCGCCTCGCGCTCGGCCAGGTTGCGGCGGCGAAACAGCGCCAGCTCCTTGACCAGCTTGCTGTAAATCGCGGCCATCTTGCGGTTGCCCGCAAACTCCACCAGTCGGTCATGAAACTGCAGGTTGAGCAGGTGATAGGCATCGGCATCGCCTTCGCGCACCGCCCGCTCCATCTGCTCCAGCACGGCCTTCAGTTGCCGCATCTGCTCCGCGCTGATGCGCTCGGCAAGACGCCGGCCCACCAGTTCGTCCATCGCGGCGCGCAGGTCAAAGATCTCGACCGCCTCGTCCACCGGAATGTCGCGCACGAACACGCCGCGGTTTTTCTCCTGCCGCACCAGCCCCGCTTCCTCGAGCATGCGAAACGCCTCGCGGATCGGCCCGCGCGAAACGCCCAGGCGCTCGGACAGCCAGGCCTCGGTCAGCTTGGTTCCAGGCAGCAGTTCGCCGGCCAGGATCATGCGTTCGATCTCCTGCTGCGCTGCGCTTGATAGCGAAGCACTTTGCAGCAGGGCGATGGTGGGATGGCTGCTCGACGCTGACGCGCGGCCATTGACAGCAGCCAGCACGGGCTGGGGTGCGGTGGCTGGGCTCGCCGAGGTGGCAGGGCTGCGCGGCGAGCGGGGCAGGCTGGCGCGGGGCAGGCTGGAGCGGGCGGATGCGGAGCGGGGTGCGGCGGAGCGTGGCAGGGCATCAGGCATGGACGAAGTCTAGGCCGCCGCCTACCGATTGTCGACAATCTGCAAAAGACAATTGACAGGCAAATTCACGCCTGCCTAGACTGGACTTCAACAGACGGGGTACGGCGCCGGCAAGTGTGAGCAGCGCTGCCAACCTCGCCTTGCTGTCCTGAGGCCTGTGCAGCAACAGGCGAGGTCAAGAGTGCGTCGTGCGACCCACCGCGGATCTGCCCTTGCACAAGGCGGGTCACTGCGGCGTCATCACTGCGGCTCATTGTCCGTGTCGCGCTGGCAGGGCTTGTTTTTGTGGTTTCTTACCGGAGGGGATCAATGCTGTCTCGTCGTCTACTTCGTCGTCCATTTCTTCTTGGGCTCGCGTCCGCGCTGGCCGCCCTGGTCGCACTGCCCGCAGCCGCGCAGAAGACCCAACTGACCGTGTACACCGCGCTGGAGACCGATCAGATCAAGGCGTACAAGGACGCGTTTGAAAAGGCCAATCCCGGCATCGAGATCGTGTGGGTGCGTGACTCCACCGGCATCATCACGGCGCGCCTTCTGGCCGAGAAATCCAATCCCAAGGCCGACGTGGTGATGGGCGTGGCGGCTTCTTCGCTGGCGCTGCTTGATAACGAAGGCATGCTGGTGCCGTACGCGCCCAAGGGGCTGAGCCGCATCAACCCGCAGTACCGCGACAAGAAGAACCCGCCCGCCTGGGTGGGCATGGACGTGTGGGGCACGGCGGTGTGCTTCAACTACAAAGAGGCCGCCAAGCGTGGCATTCCGCAGCCCAAGAGCTGGAACGACCTGCTGAACCCGATCTACAAGGGCCAGATCGTCATGCCGCATCCGGCCTCCAGCGGCACGGGCTTCCTGGCCGTGACTGGCTGGCAGGCGGCCTTTGGCGAGGACAAGGCATGGAAGTTCATGGATGGGCTGCACCAGAACATTGCCCAGTACATGCACTCGGGCTCACGCCCTTGCGCGCGTGCCGCCTCGGGCGAGTATGTGGTCGGCATCAGCTTCGAGTACCGCGCCAACCGTGAGAAGGCGCAAGGCGCGCCGATCCTGGTGATCTTCCCCGAAGAGGGCCTCGGCTGGGATCTCGAGTCGATCGCCATCCACAAGGGCGCCAAGAACATCGCCGCCGCGCAGAAGCTGATGGACTGGGCCGCGAGCGACGAGGCGATGAAGTTGTACGCCAAGAACTTCGCCATCACTGCGGTGCCTGGCATTTCCGAGCCGCTGCCCAACATCCCGGGCAACTACGCCGACCGCTTGGTCAAGCAGGACTTCGCTACCCTGGCCAAGAAGCGCGAGGCCATCCTGGCCGAGTGGAGCAAGCGCTACGAGAGCAAGGCGGCGCCAAAGTAAGGCGATGACGCATGATGCGGCGCCGTTCGCCGCCATGACGGCGGCGGCGCCGCCTATGAGGCGCCCTTGCAGGCGCCAGCCCGCTCATAGGTACGCAGCGCCGTCATCGGCCGCGTCAGCGGCCATCATCGCCGCCACTGGCGGCATCATGTCCCCATGACTGAAGCGCTTCGCATCGAAGGCATCGGCAAGACCTTCGGCAGCTTTACGGCGCTGTCGAACGTCAACCTGACCATCGAGCGGGGCGAGTTCGTCTGCTTTCTCGGGCCCTCGGGCTGCGGCAAGACCACGCTGCTGCGGATCATCGCGGGGCTTGAGCAGCAGTCGGTGGGCAAGATCATCCAGCACGGGCGCGATGTCTCGCATCTGCCGCCGGCGGCGCGCGACTACGGCATCGTGTTCCAGTCGTACGCGCTGTTTCCCAATCTCACCGTGGCCGACAACGTCGGCTATGGGCTGGTGAACCGGCGCAAGGGCAAGGCCGAAATCAAGGCGCGCGTGGCCGAACTGCTGGCGCTCGTGGGCCTGCCCGATGCCGGCCCCAAATACCCCAGCACGTGCTCTGGCGGGCAGCAGCAACGCATTGCGCTGGCGCGCGCACTGGCCACCTCGCCCAGCCTGCTGCTGCTCGACGAGCCGCTCTCTGCGCTCGATGCCAAGGTGCGCGAGCGCCTGCGCGGCGAGTTGCGCAGCCTGCAGCGCAAGGTCGGCGTGACCACCATCATGGTCACGCATGACCAGGAAGAAGCGCTGTCGCTGGCCGACCGCGTGGTGGTGATGAACCAGGGCGTGATCGACCAGGTGGGCACGCCGCTGGAGGTCTATGAGCGCGCCGCCACGCCCTTCGTCGCCGACTTTCTCGGCCGCATCAACGCGCTCGATGCCGAGTGCCTGGGCGCCGGTCGCTACCGCGTCGGCCTGGTGGAGTTGCAAACCGGGGCCAACGGCGGCGCTGCTGGCCAGCGCGTCAAGCTGTACCTGCGGCCGGAAGACCGGCACGTGGAAGGTGATGCCGCGCACTCGCCGCAAGCCCTGCGCGGTCGCGTGCAGCGCATCGACTTTCTCGGCACCTTCTGCCTGGCCGAGGTGCACGCCGAGGCGCTGGGGCAACCGGTCACTTTGTACTACTCGCTCAACCAGCTGCACGATCTGTCGATCCGCGAAGGCGCGCAGGTGAGTTTTTCGCTGCGCGGTGAGCGGGCGCGCGTCTTCGGGGCCGTGTGAGGCGCGGGGCACCAGTGCTCGGCGCCCCGGCGCTGGCCGCGGCCCAAGTCGCGCAGCTCGCACCGGCACGGGGCAGCTGCGCGCCCTGGCCGCGGCATGAGAGCCGCGCATGCCGGTCGCACCGGTGTGAACCGAGATCCGCTCAAGCTTCACGATGCGCGAAACACACCTCGCCCACGAGATGAGCGCTGCACCCGCTGACCTGGCGCGCGTCGCGCCGCCTGCGCTGCCACCCGCGGCGCCACCGACCCTGCCGCGCTGGAAGTTCGCCTTCGAGTCACTCATCGCGCGCGGCGGCGTGGTGCTGCTCACGCTCGCGCTCGGTCTCTTTCTCGCGCTGCCCCTGGGCACGATCCTCGTGCGCAGCGTGCAGGACCGCCCGGGCGAGTTTGTCGGCCTCACCAATTTTTCGAGCTACCTGGCCTCGCCCGGCTTTGTCTCCTCGCTCACCAACACGGCCGCGTTTGCCATTCTGACCACGCTGCTGACGGTCCCGCTGGCCTTCCTGTTTGCCTACGCCATGCAGCGCGCGTGCACACCCTGGCGCGGGCTGTGGCGCAGCATTGCGCTGATCCCGATCCTGGCGCCGTCCTTGCTGCCGGCGCTGTCGTTTTTGTACCTCTTCGGCAACCAGGGCTGGCTGAACTTCATGCTCGCCTGGTTTGGGCTCGACTCGATCTACGGCCTGCCCGGCATGGTGCTGGCGATGAGCTTTGCCAGTCTGCCGCACGCGGTGATGATCATGATGGCCGCGCTGGCGCTGTCCGATGCACGCCTGTACGAGGCCGCAGACGCGCTGGGCACCAGTGGCCCGCGCAAGTTCTTCACCATCACGCTGCCCGGGGCCAAGTACGGCCTCATTTCCGCCTCGCTGGTGGTGTTCACCATGGCAGTGAGCGAGTTCGGCGTGCCCAAGGTGATCGGCGGCAACGTCAACGTGCTGGCGCTCGACATCTACAAGCAGGTGGTGGGGCAGCAGAACTTTGCGATCGGTGCGGTGGTCGCCGTGCTGCTGCTGGTGCCGGCGCTGGTGGCGTTTGTGATCGACCGCAGCATCGAGGGCAAGCAGAAGGCGCTGTTGTCGGCGCGCAGCGTCGCCTATGCGCCGCAACCGCAGCGGCTGCGCGATGCGCTGTTGCTGGGCTATGTGCTGCTGCTGTCGCTGGCGATGGTGATGGTCATGGGCATGGCGGTGTTCGGCTCGTTCGTGCAGTTTTGGCCGTATGACCTGTCGTTCACGCTGCGCCACTACATCTACGGCCTGACCGAAGCCGGCATTGATAACGCCTACTTCAACAGCCTCACCATGGCGGCGTGGACCGCGCTGATCGGCACCGCCGTCACCTTTGCCGGCGCGTACTGGCTAGAAAAGACCCAGGGCGCCAATTTCTTCCGACCGCTGGCGCAGTTCCAGGCGCTGCTGCCAATGGCCGTGCCCGGCATGGTGCTGGGCATCGGCTACATCCTGTTCTTCAACGCACCGGCCAATCCACTTGGCTTTCTGTACGGCACGCTGGCCATCCTGGTGCTCTCGACCGTCGTGCACTTTTACTCGTCGAGCCACCTGACGGCGGTGACCGCGCTCAAGAGCCTGGACGGCGAGTTCGAGTCCGTCTCGGCCTCGCTCAAGGTGCCTTTTTACAAGACCTTCTGCCGCGTGACGGTGCCCGTGTGCATGCCCGCCGTACTCGACATCGCGCGCTACTTCTTCGTCAACGCGATGACCACCATCTCTGCCGTGGTGTTCCTGTACGGGGCGCAGACGACGCTCGCCTCAGTCTCCATCCTGCAACTGGACGAGGCCGGCGCCCTGGCGCCCGCCGCGGCGATGGCCAGCCTCATCGTCTTCACCTCGGCCGCGGTGACTGCGCTGTTCTTCGCCCTCGAGTGGTGGCTGGTCAAGCGCACGCAGCGCTGGCGCAGCCGATAATCAAGACTCAACGACGCGGCTAGACCGAGCTGCTGGTTCAAGCCAATCGTCCAAGCCATTTATGCAAGCGCTGCACCAAGCGCGCAGTCAAGGAGACCGCAATGATCCGTGGCAACGACCCCATCCTGCTCACCCCCGGCCCGCTGACCACGAGCCGTGCCACCAAGCAGGCCATGCTGCGCGACTGGGGCTCGTGGGACGCGTCGTTCAACGAGGTGACGGCGAGCATCTGCAAGGATCTGTTGGACATCGTGCAGGGCGGCAGCGACTACGTGTGCGTGCCGCTGCAGGGCTCGGGCACGTTTTCGGTGGAGGCCGCCATTGGCAACGTGGTGCCGAAGAACGGCAAGGTGCTGGTGCCCAACAACGGCGCCTATTGCGCCCGCATTCTCAAGATCTGCAAATACCTGGGGCGGGCTGCGGTCGAGCTGCCGGTGGAAGAGGACTCGCCGGCCACCGCGGCGATGATCGAGGCCGCGCTCGCCAAGGATCCGTCGATCACCCACGTGGCACAGGTGCATTGCGAGACCGGTGCCGGGCTGCTCAATGACCTGCAGGGCATTGCCCAGGTCTGTGCGCGTCGCAAGGTGGGGCTCATCATCGACGCCATGAGCTCGTTCGCCGCACTGCCGATCGACGTGCAGTCAGTGCCGTTCGATGCGCTGGTAGCCGCGAGCGGCAAGTGCCTGGAGGGTGTGCCGGGCATGGGCTTCGTCATCATGAAGAAGTCAGTGGTCGAAGGGTGCGCCGGCAACGCGCACTCGCTGGCGCTCGACCTGCACGACCAGTACGTCTATATGCAAAAGACCGCGCAGTGGCGCTACACGCCGCCCACGCATGTGATCGCCGCGCTGCGCACCGCCATCGACCAGTTCAAGGACGAAGGCGGCCAGGCCGCCCGGCTGGCGCGCTACACCGCCAACTACCGCACGCTGGTCGACGGCATGCACAAGCTCGGCTTTCGCACCTACCTGCAAGCCGAGGTGCAGGCGCCGATCATCGTCACCTTCCACGCGCCGGCCGACGCCGCCTACGACTTCAGGCAGTTCTACGCGGCAGTGCGTGCGCGCGGCTACATCCTGTATCCGGGCAAGCTCACGCAAGTGGAAACCTTCCGCGTTGGCTGCATTGGCGCCATCGACAGCAACGAGATGCGCAACGTGGTGAGCGCGGTTGAGCAGGCACTGCTCGAGCTCGGCATTCGCACCGTGGCGCCAGCGGCGGAGCGCAAGCGGCTTGATCAATGAGTCTTCAGAAGCGGAGACTGGTGATGCGCAATGCCGTGTTTGTAATCGCGGTGCTGGCCGGCGGCGCCCAGGCGCAGACCGTCGCGACCGCGCCGGCCGAAGCCGTGCTGTTCGAGAACGTCCGCGTGTTTGATGGCAAGAGCGATCGCCTGACCGCGCCTGTCAACGTGCTGGTCGCGGGCAACACCACCCAGTCAATTTCAGCCGGGCCGATCACGGCACCGGCCGGCAGCAAGTTCACGCGCATTGCCGGCCGTGGCCGCGCATTGATGCCGGGGCTCATCGATAACCACGTCCACATCGTGATGACCGCCAGCACGCAGGCGGAAATGATCAATCCCAAGACCACGTTCGCTTCCATCGAAGGCAAGGGCGCGGAAGAGGTCAGGCAGATGTTGCTGCGCGGCTTTACCACCGTGCGCGACCTTGGCGGTCCAAGCTTTGGTATCAAAACGGCCATCGATTCGGGCAAGGCCGTCGGCCCGCGCATCTACCCGAGCGGCGCGATGATTTCGCAAACCTCTGGACACGGCGACTCGCGCTTGCCCACCGAGCGTTCTCGGCGCTTTTTCGGCAAACCGTCGATCGGCGAAGAACTCGGCTTCAACTTCATCGCCGACGGGCGCGACGAGGTGCTCACCGCCACCCGCGAGAACCTGCGCCTTGGCGCCTCGCAGATCAAGGTGATGGCTGGCGGTGGCGCGGCCACGGCCTACGACCCGCTCGACGTCACGCAATACACCCTCGACGAGCTCAAGGCGGCGGTCGAGGCCGCTGACGACTGGAACACCTACGTCACTGTCCACGCCTACACCGTGAAGTCGGTGCGCCGTTC
>JBIIZX010000297.1:0-4920 GCA_044346055.1 Burkholderiaceae bacterium
TGGAGCAGCTACCGAGCAACCGTGGGTGTGGCGGCCGCGCGACCTTGGCTTGTCACCAATTGGATCCTCGATCAGTTTTCCACGCGCGCTGCGGCGGTGGCACGCCATGTCGACTTTGTCCGTGCGGGCGTGGGATAGCCCAGCATCTAGTCCGGCCGGAGTCGTCAAGTCTTCCTCAGAAAAGTGGAAAACGGGCCAGGCTCGATTTCCCGCCAACCCGATCAAGGCCGGAGTTCCCGCTGCCCCGGCACTGGCGAGTGACCCGGCAGCTTCTCTTTCGAAAAGCTGCTGACTGTTGGAAGTCGCTAAACAGGGCTCTGTTGAAATTTGAGTGGGTGCCAGTATTTCACGATGCGGCAAGCGGTGCGCGTGACCATCCAAGAGGGAACGGCCGTTGGCTTGCATGGCCGCGCCCACAAAGTGCCGCGGGCACGGCCATTTCAGAGCGTATTTGCCATGTCACGGCGTCAAGGGTTCGCTTCGCCGCGCGTTCGCACGCCCTTGACCCCGCGCCCCGGCGCGGCCCCTCCAAAGCGACCGGCGGCGCCCGGTAGTCCCCCAGTCACCCACTCGAAATTCAAGAGAGGCCTAAACAGAGGATCGATGAGAGCGCGGTAAACGCTCGAAGGAGAGAAAAACTTGGGGTGGCCGATGGGATTCGAACCCACAACAACTGGAATCACAATCCAGGACTCTACCGTTGAGCTACGGCCACCACTTGCAAACTGCACCAGTTCAAACTGGTCTGCCCGGCTGGATTCGAACCAGCGACCACCGGCTTAGAAGGCCGGTGCTCTATCCAACTGAGCTACGGGCAGAGATCCGAAGGCAGAGACGTGCGACTAGCGCATGAAACTTCGCCACGAACCCGCCCGCGATGTCGATTCGGGTACGACCAGCATCACTGGTCGGGGCGAGAGGATTCGAACCTCCGACCCCCTGCGCCCAAGGCAGGTGCGCTACCAGGCTGCGCTACGCCCCGAAAGGACGAGATGATACCTGTGTGCGTCGTAGCGCCGCAATTCGGGCGCCGGGTCAGATGTCTTGGCCCCGCAGAGCTTGCAGTGGCAGGCAAGGACTCGCGGCGGTGGGGCGTCGAGGATTGCTCGCACTACGACAACCGCGAGCTGCCTCTCTCTGATCTGAGGCGCTACCGACCGGCGCTCGCTTCAGCCCCGCCCGCACGTCCTAGTCCTCCAGCCCAAGCTCCTGGATCTTGCGGGTGATGGTGTTGCGGCCCACCCCCAGCTTGGTCGCAGCCTCTATGCGACGGCCGTGGGTGTGACGCAGGGCAGTGCGAATGACTGCGGCCTCAAACTCGCGCGACAGCCGATCCATGACCTCACCGTCGCCGCCCACGAGCCGACGGTCGACTTCGCGCACCAGAAGCTGCAGCCAGTCCTCAGCTGCCATCGGTGCTGCAGCAGTGGCCGCTGCCGGTGCTGCGGCGACCGCCGCAACACTGGCCACGGGCGCGGCAGGCAGCGAGCGCGGTTGCAGTGAATTGCCGTTGCTTGCGTCGGTGCGGATCTCCAGCGGCAGGTCGTCCACCATGACGACCTGCGCGGGCGCCAGCACCGTCAGCCAGTGGCACAGGTTCTCCAGCTGGCGCACGTTGCCGGGCAGCGACAGCCCCTGGATGAACTGCAGCGCCTCGGGCGACAGGCGCTTGGCCTCCACACCGAGTTCGCGCGCGCTCTTGGCCAGGAAGTGTCGCGCCAGCAACGGGATGTCCTCGCGCCGCTCTCGCAGGGCCGGCAAGCGTAGCCGGATCACGTTCAGTCGGTGATACAAATCCTCGCGGAACGAGCCCTGGCGCACGCGCTCTTCCAGGTTCTGGTGGGTGGCGGCGATCACGCGCACATCAGACTTGATCGGCTGATGGCCGCCAACGCGGTAGTAAAAGCCGTCAGAGAGCACGCGCAACAGGCGTGTTTGCAGCTCCGACGGCATGTCGCCAATCTCATCGAGGAACAGCGTGCCGCCTTCGGCCTGCTCAAAACGGCCGCGCCGCATGGCCTGCGCTCCGGTGAAGGCACCGCGCTCGTGACCAAAGAGCTCGCTCTCCAGCAGGTCGCGCGGAATGGCCGCCATGTTGAGCGCGATGAACGGACCATCCTTGCGCGCGCTGTGCTTGTGCAGCGCGCGCGCCACCACTTCCTTGCCGCTGCCTGATTCACCGGTGATGAGAATCGTGACGTTGGAGTGGCTCAGACGGCCGATCGCACGGAACACCTCCTGCATTGCCGGCGCCTGCCCGAGGATTTCGGGCACCTCGACCGGCGCTTCATCGGCGTTGGACTCGCGCAGGCTTTCGTCCACTGCGCGGCGGATCAGCTCGACCGCCTTGTCGACATCGAACGGCTTGGGCAGGTACTCGAACGCGCCGCCCTGGAACGCCGACACTGCGCTCTCCAGATCAGAGAACGCGGTCATGATGATCACCGGCAGCGCCGGGTGCTTGCTCTTGACCTTGCGCAGCAGCTCCACACCGTTGACGCCCGGCATGCGGATGTCGGACACCAGCACCTGCGGGCTGTCGAGCTCCAGCTCGGCGAGCACGTCCTGTGCGCCACCAAAGAGCTTGCACGGGATGTTCTCGCGCCCGAGTGCTTTTTCCAGCACCCAGCGGATGGAACGATCGTCGTCGACGATCCAGACGGGCTTCATCGCGACGCTCGCCCGCCAGGCGCGGCGAGTGATCGGTGCTTGATCGACATGGGTGCGCTCATGGAAGGGGGAGAAGGATCCGGAAATCGGTTCGTCCCGGACGGGATTCGTATTCGATGACGCCATCGTTTTGTTGTACGAACGTCTGCGCCAGTGTCAGGCCAAGACCGGTGCCGTTGTCACGGCCGGACACGAGCGGCAGGAAGATGCGATCGGCGAGCTCTGGCGGAATGCCCGGCCCGTTGTCGATCACATGCAAGTCCAGTGCCAGTCGACAGTGGCGTCGCACGATGGTCACGTGGCGCGCCACGCGCGTGCGCAGGGTGATCTCGGCATCGCCCCGCGCGATGCGACCATCGAGCGCTTCGGCCGCGTTGCGCACGATATTGAGCACCGCCTGGATCAGCTGCTCGCGATCGGCCACGCAGTCGGGCGTGGAGGCGTCGTAGTCGCGCTCGATCGTCAGGCCGCGTGGAAACTGCGCCAGCATGATCATGCGGACGCGCTCGATCACCTCGTGGATATTGAAGCTGGCAACCACGCGCGGATGGCGGTGCGGCGCGAGCAGCCGATCGACCAGCGCCTGCAACCGATCAGCCTCGCTGATGATGACATTGGTGTACTCGCGCTGCTCGGCCGAGACGAGCTCGCGTTCGAGCAGTTGCGCAGCGCCGCGGATGCCGCCCAGCGGATTCTTGATCTCGTGCGCGAGGTTGCGCATCAGATGACGATTGGCCTCGCTCTGGCCGAGCTGCTGCTCCTCGCGGCTGACTTTCAGCTGCTGCTCGATCTCGGTGAGCTCGATGATGAGCGGCGTCTCGCGCGAGTACAGCGCCGAGGCGGTGGCATGCACCGCGAGCGGATCGCGCAGCGGGCGGCGCAGCTCCATGGTCTGGCGCCGCTGGCCCAACACATTGGACGCGGCATCGGCGAGCAACTGGTCGACGCCGTTGTCGCCGCCAAACAGCCGCTGCGCCGGCTGGCCCATGAGCTTGCTGCGCGAGGTTTCGAGCATCTGCTCGGCCGCCTGATTGGCAAAGATCACGACGCCACGCCAGTTGAGCACCAGCACGGCGGTGGCCAGCAGATCGAGTCCCTGGTAGCGCTCCGTATCGGCCACGAAGCCAAAGTCATCGGTGGCAGGCAGCCGACTGTTCATGCCGGCACCTCGCACCCGCGCGGCGTTACTGCCGCAGCATGGCCAGTTCGCGCCGCAGTGCCAGCACGTTGTTCTCGCCGCGCTGGATGTCTTCCTGCATGCGGACCACGCGTTCCTGATAACGCGCGAAGTTGCGCGTCTCGTCGCCCTGGCGTTCGGGCTGGCCGTTGTTGAATTCCGTGCGCAGCTTGCCAAGCTTGTCTTCCTCGGCCTTCAGCTCGTCCTCCAAGATGCGACGCCGCTCGGTATCGCGCAGGCGCTGGGTGTCGGCTTCCACCTTGGGAAAGCTGGCCGGCGTCACGCCATTGGGTGCAGGGCGGGGGGACGTGCCGCCGGCTGGCACCTTGGGCGCAGGCACCGTGATCAGCGGCGGCACCTCGACGCGCTTGCACCCGCGCGCGATGCCGGTGTTCTGATAGACCTTGCGACCGTCGGCATCCGTGCACAAGAAGATTTCGCCCTGCGCATGCGCCCGTGGTGCCACCGCGCCCAGGACAAGGGCCAGCGCAAAGGCCGGCGCTGAAGCCAGTGCGGCAAGATGGAAGTGCGATCGGAGCATGCGGGTCGCTACCAAGACTGGGACTCGGACGAGTGTAGAGGACAGCATGCCCCAAAGGCATCCCCGGGATTGACCCATAAGCAGTGCGGCAGGCGGGCATTTCGATGATGTGGCCTTGGCGAGCGGCGCTTGGCATGCAGAAAAAAGGGGCGGATCACCGCCCCTTTGCTGCTGTACCGACTGGACCCGGTTACAGGCTGTAGTACATGTCGAACTCGACCGGATGCGTGGTCATCCGGAAGCGCGTGACCTCGTCCATTTTCAGCGCGATATAAGCGTCGATCAGGTCGTTGGTGAACACGCCGCCGCGCGTGAGGAACTCACGGTCGCGATCAAGGTAGTCGAGAGCCATGTCGAGCGACGAGCACACGGTCGGGATCTTGGCGTCTTCTTCGGGCGGCAGGTCATACAGGTTCTTGTCCGCCGGCTCGCCCGGATGGATCTTGTTCTGCACGCCATCCAGGCCCGCCATCATCATTGCGGCAAACGCCATGTAAGGATTGGCGGTGGGGTCCGGGAAGCGCACTTCGAT
>JBIIZX010000298.1:0-4901 GCA_044346055.1 Burkholderiaceae bacterium
CTGCGCGGCTACTACCGCGACGCGAGCAAGCCCACGGGGTGGAACAACATCGCCTATCCGAACATCGGCATGCCGCATGTGCTGTGGGCGCAGCAGGGCCCGCGCGAGGCGACGATCACGCGTGTCGTGCACGTGGAGGGTGACAAGTCCAAGGGCGACAAGGGTCATTACGAACGCGTGGTGTCGGTGTTCGACGCAAGCGGCAACGTTTCAATGACGCGCACGAAGCTCGAGGGCCATCCTGGTGAGAGTGTCGAAGCCAAGTTCAAGCCGCTCGATCCGGATCTGGCCCGCAAGTTCGACGAGGACGTGGCCGATCTTGTTGCGTTCTTGACCTTCATGACAGATCCCAGTGGCACGACTCGCACTCGCATTGGCGTGTGGGTGCTGGTGTTCCTGCTGTTCTTCACCACCGCCGCCTGGTGGCTCAACCGCACGTACTGGCGAGACATCAAGTGACGGTCGCGCCGGTGCGGGCGAGTTGACCGGTTGCAAGCCAGGGGCGGCATCGGCCGCCCCTTGTTACTGATAGGGAAAACAAACGATGGTGCTCTACTCCGGAACCACCTGCCCGTTTTCGCAGCGCTGCCGCTTCGTGCTGTTTGAAAAGGGCATGGACTTCGAGATCAAGGACGTCGATCTCTTCAACAAGCCCGAGGACATCAACGTGATGAATCCTTATGGGCAGGTGCCGATCCTCGTCGAGCGCGACCTCGTGCTGTACGAGTCGAACATCATCAATGAGTACATCGACGAGCGCTTTCCGCACCCGCAGCTGATGCCGGCCGATCCGGTGATGCGCGCGCGCACGCGGCTGTTCCTGTTCAACTTCGAGCGCGAGCTGTTCGTGCACGTGCAGACCATCGAGAACAGCAACAACCAGAAGGCGATCGAAAAGGCCAAGCTGATGATCCGCGACCGCCTCACGCAACTGGCGCCGATGCTGCTGAAGAACAAGTACATGCTGGGCGATGACTTCTCGATGCTCGACGTGGCGATTGCGCCGCTGATGTGGCGCCTGGACCACTACACCATTGACCTGCCCAAGAGCGCGGCGCCCATCCAGAAGTACGCCGAGCGCATTTTCAGCCGCCCCGCCTACATCGAGGCGCTCACGCCCAGTGAAAAGGTGATGCGCCGCTAACGGCGCTTGCACGAAGAGCAGCATGGCCGACCAGGCGCCCACCGTCAGCACCAAGCCGTATCTGATCCGCGCGATCTACGACTGGTGCACTGACGCGGGCTTCACGCCCTATGTAGCAGTGGCGGTCGATGAAAGCGTGCGCGTGCCCATGGAGTTCGTGAAGAACGGCGAGATCGTGCTCAACGTCTCGGCGCTGGCCACCAACCACCTGCAGATCGCCAACGATGCGATCACCTTCCAGGCGCGCTTTGGCGGCGTGGCGCGCGAGGTCTACGTGCCGATCGACCGCGTGGTGGCTGTTTACGCGCGCGAGAACGGGCAGGGCATGGCCTTTGATGTGCCGCGGCTCGCACCCGCCGGCGCTGTGGCGGCCAGCGAGCCGCACGCCGGCCTGCGGCCGGTCGAGGCGCCACGCGAGCGCGCGGCATTGGTGCCCGTCGCAACGATGGCGGCACCGCCGTCAAACGACACCGCACCACTGTCAAACAACAGTGCGCCGCCTGAGCCGCCCGATCCGGTGCGTCCGGCGCCCGACCGGCCCAAGCTCACGCGGGTCAAGTAGGAAGGAAACGGATTCGGGATTCGGGATTCGTGGTGCGTCTGGGTCAGAATCCGGAATCCTCAGTAGCCGGCATAGCTCAGTTGGTAGAGCAGCGGTTTTGTAAACCGAAGGTCGGGGGTTCGAGTCCCTCTGCCGGCACCAGGTCCAAGGCAGGTCTATCGCGTCCCGATCGGCCGCACTGCTCGCATCGTTTGCATGGCCACCAGCACTGTTGATTCCGTCCAGCCTGTTTCCGGCATGTCTGCCGCCGCGGCCGTGCGCCTGCTGTGGCTGGCAGTTGCGGCGGTTGGCTTCGGCAGCGTGGTGGTCGCCGTCGGACTGCAGCACCTGAAGGACCTCGATCCCTGCCCGCTGTGCATCATCCAGCGCTACCTGCATCTGGCGGTGGCTGCGTTTGCGCTGGGTGCAGGGCTATCTGCCGGGTCCGTGCGCCGCCTGCTGTCGCGGGCCTGTGGCCTGCTGACGCTGCTCGCGGCGCTCGGCGGCGCCGCGGTAGCGAGCGACCAGGTCTGGATGCAGCAGAACCCGCTGCTATCGCGCTGCAGCCGGCAATTGTTCGAACTGGTGAATAACGCGCTGCCCGCGCAACTGCTGCCTTCGCTGTTCCGTGGTGCTGGCGACTGCCTGGCGGGCGACTGGGTGCTCTTCGGGCTCACGATGCCCGCGTGGTCGCTGGTGCTGTTTTGTGCGTATCTGATCGCCGCCTGGCCCGCACTCGCACTGGCATGGCGGCCGGCAAAGCCCTGAGTGCCTGAGAGTCTTTCGCTCGTGCCCGCTCATCACCCCCCCAACACCCCTGCTCGTTGCAGCAAATGCTTGCCATAGCCCGAGCTATGGCTGCGCTTTGCGCCTGGATCAGGTGCGTTTTGGTGCGCTGCTCGGCCACGCTCGAAAAGCTCTGAGGCTCTGAGACGAACGCGGACGGGGGCGATGGCGCAGTCACAGAAGGCCGCAACCGCAGTGTCAGCCGCGCGCAGCAGCGACGCGTTGTCAGGTTGTCATGAGGTTTTCGTTGGTGCGCACCGGGGTCTAGTGGTCATTAAAGGCAGCAAGCGCACATGGGCAGCCATCGCCGCAAAGACAGGGCAGCAGGTGATGCCCGGATCGGCCAATCGGATTAAGGCGGCCCGCCTTGCCCGAAAACGGTAGCTTTCTGCGGCAATCGTGGCGCGTTGAATCGTTCATCATCCGCCCAGTTTTCTTCGCGAGGGATCCCATGCACGTCAGGACATTGCTCGTCGCCGCTGCTGCGGCACTTACCTTCGCCAGCTCCTCGGCCTTCGCGCAAGCGCAGCCGGGCCGGCCGGCGCCCGCGTTCGACCTGCCCGGCACCACCGGGCAGGTGCGCCTGGCCGACATGCGCGGCCGGCTCGTGTATGTGGACTTCTGGGCCTCGTGGTGCGCGCCGTGCAAGCAGGCGTTTCCGTTCCTGAACGAGATGCAAGAGAAGTACGGCGCGCGCGGCTTCCAGGTGGTCGGCATCAACGTCGACGCCAAGCGCGCCGATGCCGAGCGCTTTCTCGCCACAACGCCGGCGCGTTTCACCCTGGCCTTTGACGACAAGGGCGAGACGCCCAAGGCCTTCGCCGTCAAGGGGATGCCGAGCTCTTATCTGGTCGGTCCTGATGGGCGTGTCCTCGCCGTGCATGTAGGCTTCAAGGACGACGACAGGAAAGCGCTCGAAGAAAAGATCCGCCAGGCGCTGCCTCGCTAAAGCCCGGAGAAGAAGATGATGCATAGAATCCTGCTGCTACTGGCGGCAATTGGCCTGAGCGGCTGTGCCCTGGCGCCCGTGCAGCCGTGGGAAAAGGGCAATCTGGCGCGGCCCGAGATGCTGTTTGACTCGGACCCGCT
Organism: Burkholderiaceae bacterium; assembly: GCA_044346055.1. Lineage (GTDB taxonomy): Bacteria > Pseudomonadota > Gammaproteobacteria > Burkholderiales > Burkholderiaceae_F > JALHMQ01. Next base: position 3,561 of record JBIIZX010000298.1, read on the forward strand.
GCAGGCGCGCTTCGAGCAGCACATTTATTTCAGCAAAGAGAACATGACCGGCGGCTATGGCGTCGGCGGCGGCGGTTGCGGCTGCAATTGATTGAGGTTGACGGGTCGGGCTTTAAGGCTGGCGCAAGTGCCGCCTGCTTGAGAGCCTCTAGGCAAGCCCGAGCCTGCGATTGAGCTCGAGGCCGATGCTGCACCCGACGATGCAGCGGCAATGAATCACAGCGCGAGGGCCGCATGGTGCGGCCGTGGGGAACGCGATTGAGCAGCAATAGAGATAGCAGAACGGCTGTCCGTGGCGGCAGCATTTTGGCGGCAGCCTTGGCCCTGCCCGGTGTGGTCCATGCTGAAGCAGCGCCCACCGAGGGGCTGATCGGCTTCAAGTTCCTGTACTACAAGGAGTCGCGCGAGTGGCTCGGGCCCAAGCGGGCGGGCTACGATCCCGATGCGGATCCGCTTACTGTCACGGCGCCCTCGGTGTACGCACTGCTGCCGCTGGGCGACAAGTGGAGCATCGAAGGCTCGCTCGTGATGGACTCTCTGTCAGGCGCCACGCCCTGGTACCACAGCGCGGCCTCGGGTGCTTCCAGGATGGAGGACAACCGCACTGCCGGCGACGTGCGCGTGACGCGCTACTTCAGGCGTGCGGCCTGGAGTTTCGGCAGCGCGTATTCCACCGAGGACGACTACCGCTCGCTTGCTTTCAGCACCGACCTGCGCCTGTCCACGGACGACAACAACACCACGATCGTGTTCGGCGTCGGCCATTCTGCCGACACAATCAAGTACAACCCAGAGCCGCGCTTCACGCCAAAGACCGACCAGGACAAGAACACGACCGACTTCCTGTTTGGCGTGACGCGCGTCCTGACGCCGGCCGACGTGCTGCAGGCCAACATCACGCACTCGCGCTCAAACGGCTACCTGACCGACCCCTACAAGTACTTCGACAAGCGGCCTGATACACGCAATGCCACGGCACTCTTGGTGCGCTGGAACCGGCACTTTGCCGGCGTCACCGGCACCCTGCGCTCCAGCTACCGCTACTACACCGACAGCTGGGACGTGAAGGGCCACACGCTCGGGTTCGAGTGGGCGCAGCCGTTTGGCGCGCGCTTCGTCGTGACGCCCAACCTGCGCTACGTGACGCAAAGCTCCGCACGGTTTTACGTGGACGCGCTGCCCAATGGCGGCGCCCCGGCGCCAATCTCGCTCGACCCGCCGTACTTCACCGCCGACCAGCGCCTGTCCGCCTTTGGCGGCATCACGCTCGGCCTGAAGGGGCAGATGAACTGGAACAAGTGGATCTTCGACGCCAAGTACGACTACTACACGCAGCGCAGC
>JBIIZX010000299.1:0-4882 GCA_044346055.1 Burkholderiaceae bacterium
CGCTGACGCCGGATGATCCCGAGCCGCTCGGCCCGCTGCCGATGGTGGTGGTGGTGATCGACGAGCTGGCCGACCTGATGATGGTTACCAGCAAGAAGGTCGAGGAGCTGATCGCCCGCATTGCGCAAAAGGCGCGCGCTGCTGGCATGCACCTGATCCTTGCCACGCAGCGCCCGAGCGTGGATGTGATCACCGGTCTCATCAAGGCCAATATCCCGGCGCGCATCAGCTTCCAGGTCTCCAGCCGCATTGACTCGCGCACCATCCTCGACCAGATGGGTGCGGAGGCGCTGCTGGGCCAGGGCGACATGCTGTACATCGCCGCCGGCACCGGGCTTCCCGTGCGCGTGCACGGCGCGTTTGTCTCCGACAACGAAGTGCATCGCGTGGTGCAGGCGCTCAAGGCCAAGGGCGAGCCGCAGTATGTCGAAGGCATCCTGGATGCGCCGGATGCGGCCTTGCCGGGGATGGACGGCGGCGCCGGCGGTCAACCCGGTGGGGAGGCCGATCCGTTGTACGACCAGGCCGTGGAAATCGTCATCAAGAACAAGCGCGCCAGCATTTCGCTGGTGCAGCGGCACCTGCGCATTGGCTACAACCGGGCTGCGCGCTTGCTCGAGGACATGGAAAAAGCAGGCATGGTCTCGGCAATGCAGAGCAACGGCAATCGCGAAATCATCGTGCCGAATCGGGAGTAGTGAATCGGTGATCGGTGATCGGTGATCAGTGATCAGTGATCGGTGGTCGGTGGTCGGTGGTTGGTGGTTGGTGGTTGCGGACTTTCTGAGGATTTTTTCGTGATGAAGCGAGCTTTTTTTGCACTCTTTGCTGCCGCCCTGCTGGTTGTGACAGGCTCGGCGAGCGCGAGTGTTGAGCAGCTGCGCGCGTTTCTCACGCAGACCCAATCGGCGCGCGGCGAGTTCACGCAGCGTGTGCAAAGCGCCAGCGGCGGCCGCGCTGGTGCCGTGCCGCAAGGCTCCAGCGGCAGCTTTGTGTTCCAGCGGCCGGGCAAGTTTCGCTGGATCTATGCCAAGCCGTACGAGCAGGTGATCGTCGGCGACGGCCAGCAACTGTTCCTGTACGACAAAGACCTCAACCAGGTGACGGTGCGCAAGCTCGCCGGTGCCTTGCCCGCCAGCCCTGCATCGATCCTCTTTGGCAGCAATGACTTCGAGCGCGACTTCGCGGTGAAAGACGCCGGCATGCGTGACGGCCTGTCCTGGATCGAGGCCACGCCGCGCGCCAAGGACTCGCCGTTTACCCGGATCGAGATCGGCTTTCGCGAGGGGCTGCCGGGTGCGATGCGCCTGACCGACAGCTTTGGCCAGATATCGCAGCTCGCGTTTGAGAAGGTCGAGCGCAATCCGAGGCTGGCGGCCGACAGCTTCCGCTTCACGCCGCCGGCCGGGGCGGACGTACTCAACGAGAACTGAACGCTGCGCGTCGGTGACGCCGGCCGTCCAGCGTCTTACTTGCCGGCGACGACGCCGAGCAACTCCACGTCAAAGTGCAACACGGCATTGGGCGGAATCACGCCGCCGGCGCCGCGCTCGCCATAGGCGATGTTCGGCGGGCAGGTGAGCTTGGCCTTGCCGCCGGGCTTCATCATTGCCACGCCTTCAGTCCAGTAGGGAATGACGCGATTGAGCGGAAACTCCGTGGGCTCGCCGCGCTTGTAGCTCGAGTCGAACTCCTTGCCGCCAGGAAAATAGCCCTTGTAGTGCACACGCACGGTGTCGGTGGGCTTGGGGTTGGCGCCTTTGCCTTCCTTGGTTTGCAGGTAAATGAGGCCGCTGTCTTTCTTCACGGCACCCTTTTCCTTGGCCGCTTTCTCCAGCACGTCGGCCTGGGCAAATGCACCGGCACTGAACAGGCACAGCGCCACGGCGCCTACGAATTTCTTCATCGTTGTCTCCGTCTGCAAGTGGTGTGGCGGCGAATGCTAGCCTGACTTGATGGCCGACCTCTTCGACTCCGCCGCTTCGAATGCCATGCCCGGGAACGCCACCCCCATGAACGTCCCCTTGGCCGAGCGGCTGCGGCCGCGCTCGCTTGGCGAGGTGATCGGCCAGCAGCACCTGCTGGGGCCGGGCAAGCCTCTGCACGCCGCCTTTGACTCGGGTCGGCCGCACTCGATGATTCTCTGGGGCCCGCCGGGCGTGGGCAAGACCACGCTGGCGCGCCTGATGGCCGACGCCTTCGGGCTCGAGTTCATCGCCATCTCGGCCGTGCTCGGCGGCGTGAAGGACATTCGCGAGGCGGTCGAGAAGGCGCAGGCCACGCAGGCGCGCGGCGGGCAGTCGACCGTCGTGTTCGTCGACGAGGTGCATCGCTTCAACAAGGCGCAACAGGATGCATTTCTGCCGCATGTGGAGGCGGGGCTGTTCGTCTTCATTGGCGCCACCACGGAGAACCCGTCGTTTGAAGTGGTGGGTGCGCTGCTGTCACGCGCGGCGGTCTATGTGCTCGAGCCACTGAATGCGCAGGACCTGCAGCAGTTGATCGAGCGTGCGCTGGCCTTGCTCGACGGTCATGACGCAACGCTGCAGATCGATGCCGCCGCGCGCGGCATGCTGATCGACCTTGCCGATGGCGACGCCCGCCGCCTGTTGAACGCCGTGGAGATCGTGGCCAGCCTGGCGGCGAGCAAGGGCGCCACGGTCGATGCGGCCTTCCTGCGCGATGCGCTGCCTGCCACGCTGCGCCGCTTTGACAAGGGCGGCGAGAACTTTTACGACCAGATCTCGGCCCTGCACAAGAGCGTGCGCGGCTCGGATCCTGATGCCGCCCTGTACTGGCTGGTGCGGATGCTCGACGGCGGCACCGATCCGCGCTACATCGCGCGCCGTGTCATTCGCATGGCGGTAGAAGACATTGGCCTGGCCGATCCGCGCGCCCTCCAACTCGCACTCGATGCCGCGCAGACCTACGAGCGCCTCGGCTCCCCTGAAGGTGAGCTGGCGCTGGCCGAGGCCGTGGTCTACCTCGCCGTCGCGGCCAAGTCGAACGCGCTTTATGCGGCCTACAACGCGGTCAAGGCGCTGGTGCAATCCGATGCCTCGCGCCCGGTGCCGATGCACCTGCGCAACGCACCGACCCGGCTCATGAAGGACCTCGGTTACGGCAAGGGCTGCCGCTACGCGCACGATGAGTCCGACGGCTTTGCCGCTGGCGAGCGCTATCTGCCCGAGGGCGTGCAAGCCGGACCCTGGTACCAGCCAACCGACCGCGGGCTGGAGGCCAAGATTGGCGAGCGGCTGCGACAGTTGCGCCAGCTCGATGCGCAGGCCGGCGAGTCGTCGGACGCGCAGACGCGCGAGCCTGCGTTCAGGCCGCCAAGCGAGCCGTCGACAGCCGATGGCTGAGCCGCAGCGCGCTTGCTTCGTTCGCCTTGTGCGAGATATGCGCAGCTTGAGAGGGTGGATCGCAAGCGCGACTAAAGATACTTTGGAAGTCAGGCGCCGACCGGCTTGCGAGGAGCGTCCCAGCAACCAAAGCGAAGTCGATGACGGCGCTGCAGCCTGCGCGGGCCAGCCCGCTCAGGTCACTTGCGTGATACCGCGGATATCATCGTTGCTGTCTCAGCATGCGGGTCGTGATGCGGTGCCTTGTCGGCAGACCTTGGCCTGAGGAAGGCGGGCTGGGGCGGTACTTCGTAACCAGGCGCCGGCACGGAGCATCGAGTCGTCTTGCTGGCCGGACGGCAGCGACGACGCGTGTCGCATTGAAATCGGATTCGCGAGGGAGTTCCATGGCTGATACGAAATTTGTGCCCCCCGGCTTTGGGATGCTCCTGCTCCTGAGTACGTGTTCGGCCGTTGCTTGCGCTGCAATTGCGCTCTGCATTCTGGAGTTGTTTCCGTCGGACGGCGTGCCACTCGGTCTTTTGTCCGAGCGCGCGGCTTGGGTGCTTCTCGTGGTAGCCGTCGCTGCGCTGCTCGCTTGCGTGGTCAAGCAGTCCCGCATTCAGCAGCAACGTCGCGCCGCGACGCCGCCGCCTGAGGTAGTCGCGAAAACCGAAGACCGAAGGCCGAAGGCAAAAAGCCAAGGACCGAAAGCCGGAGGCCGGTTTCCCTTCAAGAGTGCGGCTGTGATGTTCACCGTACTGTGTGTGGTGGTGGGCTATGTGCCCCTGTTTCTCAAAGGCGCGGCGGTGCCGTTGTGGCCGTGGCTATCGGAATTGTCTGGGTATGCACGGTACGGTGTGGCCGCGGGATTCCTGATGCTTGGCTTTGCGTCAGAGGCGATCGGGACTGGCCATGGAAGCGCAATCAGCAAGAAGAGCGAACCCTTCAGTTACTGGTCGCGGATGGGCATGTATTCGCTGGGCAGTGCGGTAATTGCATACATGACAACCTAGCGCTGGGTCCCGTCATTGGCCCGCCATCGGCATGGCGGTCGTTGCACATAAGCCGCCTCTGTGCACGCTCCGATGCGACCCGGCTCGCTCCGTTCACCCGCCGGCAGAGCGCAGAGGAGCGCGCATCGGATGTCGACGCTACGGCGTGCGCTTGCATAGCTCGGCCGAGTTTCCAGCAACCAGTCTTCCGCTTGGCCGCTTCTTGTATGTTTACATCTCGGCGGAAAGGACTGAATTTCCGCCGCCCCGGCCGGTCGCGAGACCATTGCTCATGTTGATCACGCAACGTCTTGTCGTTACCGAAGTCCTCCCGCGAAGTCGGCGCATTTGCTGAGGCCTTGCGGCCGGCCTCCGCCGGCTGCGGTTCGACACCTCCGGCACCTCCTCCGTCATGCAGCGCGCCGGCGCTGCCGAAAGATCGCCATGCTCGACATCGCTCAACTGCGCAAGGACATCGAGGCCATTGCGGCCCGCCTGCGCGCGCGCCCCTATGAACTGGACGTCGCTGCCTTCAATGCGCTG
>JBIIZX010000300.1:0-4878 GCA_044346055.1 Burkholderiaceae bacterium
CAAACCGCTTTCGGTGCACGTGCGATCGCGCCAGCGATCGCGTACACCGAAAGCGCACTCGCGAACACCAAGAGCGCTACAGCTTGGCCTTGAACCACCCCACCGCCCGCTTCCACCCATCCTCGGCGGCCTCCTTGCGGTAGGACGGACGGTAATCGGCGTGAAAGGCGTGCGGGGCATCGGGGTAGAGGACGAGTTCTGACCTGCTGTTGCCAGCGGACTTCAGCGCCGCGACCATGCGCTCGATCGATTCCCTGGGGATGCCCGAGTCGGCACCGCCGTAGAGCGCGAGGATGGGCGCCTTGATGGTGCCGGCAACATCGATTGGATGCCTGGGGTTGTTGGGCGTGCTCTCGCCCACCACGCGGCCGTACCAGGCCACGCCGGCCCTGACCTGCGGGTTGTGGGCGGCGTACAGGAAGGTGATGCGCCCGCCCCAGCAAAAGCCGGTGATACCCAGCTTGTCAGCGGCACCGCTGTTTTTGCTGACCCAGGCTGCCGTCGCATCCAGATCGCTCATGACCTGCGCATCCGGCACCTTGGACACCACTTCCCTGAACAGCGTCGGAATGTCGTTGAACTTGGCCGCGTCGCCCTGGCGCACAAAGAGCTCGGGCGCGACCGCGAGAAAGCCCTCTTTGGCAAAGCGGCGGCACACATCCTTGATGTGCTCGTGCACGCCGAAGATTTCCTGCACCACGAGGATGGTGGCAAGCCCCGTCTTGCCCGACGGGGCGGCCCGATAGGCCGGCATCTCGCCGTCCTTGGTGGGGATCTTGACCTCACCGGCGGTGAGGCCCTGCGTGTCGGTGGTGATCATCGAGTGGGCCGTGACGGGTAGCACCGAGGCCGCGAAGCCTGCGCCAAGTGAGGTTTTCATGAAGCCACGGCGGGTCAGCGATTGTGCAGGAAAGAGGGCGTCGAGTTCGTGAGCGGCAGCGTCGGCCGCGCGGGACAGGTCCAGCATGTGGGGCTCCTTTGGAGGCAGTTGTCTGAGTGAACATGAGCGTGCGGTTGAAGGCCGTCGCCGCCCAAGATCTTGGGCGGCGACGGCGTTACCGCTGCTATGACAGTGCAGGCTTGCTGCTGGTTCGAAGCTTCACGAAAAACGCGTTGCCGAACTCCCGGATGCCGCGAGCTCAGTCGAGCGGCTTGAGGTTGTCGTCCGAGTTGCGATCAATGCGCTTGTTGTACGGATCGATGCCGGCGAACTTGGGCTCGCGATCAACCAGCAGCGTCAGCGTCTGCCGACCAGTCTTGATGGGCCGCCGCTCGAACAGCAGGATGCTGTCCTTGCCATAGCCCTTCTTTCCCGGTTCGACCGTAAACACGCCAATGTCGAACGGCTCATCCAGGGGCGCCTCGGTCTCCTTGCCCTTGCCATCGGCATACAACTTCCTGGCCTCGACGGTCAGTGCGACTTCGTACTTGCCGTCATCGCGCTTCTTGCTTTTCACGTCCACGACCTTGGCGTCGTACAGCGTGATCTTCTCGAACAGATCGGTGATGAGCTGCGCGTGCTGCGGGCCTGCCTCCTCGCGCAACAGGCGCAGGAAGTCGAGCGCCGATGGGTAGGGCGCGGGCTTGAACGCGTACTGCTCGATGAGCCGGCGCATGGTGCGGTTGACCGTGTCGGTCCCCACCACCTCGCGCAGCCAGTACATGACCAGCGTGCCCTTCTGGTAGTGGATGTACGGCTGGTTTTCCACCCGTGCCAGCGGCAACTCCTCCACCACCTCGCCGCCCCGATCGCGCAGGTACCGGTCGAGCTCGTACTTCAGGAACCGCCGCACCTGCTCCTTGCCGTACATCTGTTCCATGACAAGCAGTGCCGAGTACTGCGCAAAGCTTTCGACCAGCATGGTCGAGCCCTGCTGGTCGGCGCCGACCACCTGGTGCGCCCACCACTGGTGCGCGACTTCGTGCGCGGTGACATAGGTCACCAGATCGATCTTCGTGTCGTCCTTGTGGTTGACGATGAAGCCGATCGATTCCGAGTACGGCATGGTGCCGGCAAAGGCCTGCGCAAAGCTGGCGTAAGCAGGAAACTCCAGCACCCGCGCCTGCTTGAACTGGTAGGGCGAGAACTCGCGGCTATAAAGCTCGACCGAAGCGCGCATCGAATCGAGCATCCGCTGCACGTTGGCCGCGTGTGGCGCGTGGTAGTAGACAACCAGTTCGACTTGCCTGCCATCAGCCAGCTTCATGGTCTCGCGCTTCTCGGCGTAGCGCGCCGACTGCAGCGAGAAGAAGAAGTGGATCGGTGCGTCGGTCTTGAAGCGCGCGGTCTTGCGGCCGTCCTTGGTGAACTCCTCCACCTTGTTGCCCGGTGCCACCGGCACCTGGTCGGCGTCGGTGACCACCGTGATGTCGGCATTGACCCAATCGGCGTCACGCCGCAAGTCGTGGTTGGCGCGCGCGCTCTCGTCTTCCAGCTTTGCCATGCGCAACTCGGGCTCCAGCCCGTGCTTGCGCCGCTTGGAGCGCTCCTGCAGCAGGCCGTTGCGGCTCATGCCAAATGACGGCAGCAGCGCAAAGCTGTCGACAAAGGTGCCGTTGTCGACGATACGAGTCAGCGGCCGCATTGCCGGAAAGCCCTGCTCCTGCAGGCGCGTGGTAAAGGTCAGCTGGCGCTGCTCGCCCGGCTGCATGGGCGGATCGAACTTGAAGATGCGGTAGTTGAACTGCTCGTAGTGCTTGGTCTGCACCGCACCGTCGATCTTCAGTTCGTCCAGCTTGGCACGCGGGTCCAGCCGCACGTGCAACTCGCCCAGCGGACCACCACTGCGGTTCTCGAACTTATAGCTGCCGCGCGCCACCGCCAGCACATCCCGCGGATGCAACTCCGCCACCAGCGTCACGTCCGTGATGCGTGGCTGCACGAGGCTCTCGTACTTGAGCAGCGCCTTCTCGTACTCGGCCTGGCGCGCCTCGAATGCAGGCGTGGGCACATACTCGTTGAGCACATTGTTGTTGAAGTACACCCAGGCGCCCGAACCGATGAACACCAGTGTGGCGACCGCCGTCACGACGCCGGCCGCACCGCGCAGGCGGCGCGGCAAACGGACCAGCCGCGGCTTCAGGCGCAGTTCGGTGCCGCGACGCCACAGTCCGTAGCTGGCCACCACCAGCAGCACCGCGAAGGCGCCCCAGTACAGGTGCAACCAGGCACGGCCGGCCCAGAAGCGGCCCATGCCATTCATGTCCGACAGCGACACCTGCGGGGTCGAGCCATAGCTGTACAAATGGTGCTCGAAGCCCATCTGCCCGAGGGTGACCGAGGCCACCACGTAGACCAGCATGAAAGCCCAGCCAAAGAACTTGTTGGGCACCAGTGCCTGCGAGAACACCGCCAGCACGGCGAGCAGGGCAAAGCCGATCGTGTTGGGCAGCAGGTACCACAGCAGGTAAGCGCTCCACTGCACGTCGGTGAAGCCCTTGGCCAGTTGCACCAGCACCGCGGTCGCGACACTGACAAGCAGCGTGGCCAGCAACACCAGCACGATGGCCACCACCTTGGGCAGCACGAAGGCCCAGTCGGGCGCGGGTGTGGCGTCCACGATCTCGTGCATGCGCTGCTGGCGGTCGCGCCACACCAGCTCACCCGAGTAGTAAATGGCGATGATGAGCGGGATGATCGAGAACGCACCTTCCAGCCGCTCGACCATCAGGCGGGTGACGGGAAAGAGTTCCGTGCCGAAAGGTCCGGTGGTGAACCACAGCGCGCCGAGCGAGTTGAGCAGGCCAATCGCCAGCAGCACGAAGAACGCCGGGCTGCGAAAGACAAAGGCCATGTCAAAGCGCGCCAGCGCCATCATCTGCGCCAGCCCCCTGGTCGGTGCGGTCATATTGGTGGGGGGCTTGTTGACAAATAGCGGCAGCACCGGCGGCGCCGCATCCTGCACCACCTTGGCAGCCCGCGCCTGCTTGGCATCGCCCCGCTTGCCACGCGAATCGAACCGGAACAGCGAGTACGCCAGCGCCAGCAGACCCAGGCCGATACCGAGCCAGAGCGCACGGTTGGCCAGCAGCTGCCCGGTGATTGCCGGCAGCAGCGTATTGCGCTCAGATGCCGTCCAGTACTTGGTGGCCAGGGTCAGTGCGCTCAGCCCAAATGGATCGAGCAGCGCCATGATCGAGTCCCACTGCGGATCGCGCAGCGCGCCGCGTGCGATGAAGAACGCGACCAGGAAGGCGATGGCCCCCACATAGGTCGCCATCATCGAGCGCGTGAGCACGGCCAGCGCGAAGAAGCCCGAGGCCATCACGAGCAGCGTGGGCAGCGCGAAGAAAAACAGCGTGTAGGCGTAGTGCGCCAGATGCAGCGCGCCGACTTTCTCCTGGTCCAGCCACGGCATCAGCGAGCCGACCAGGATGCCGAGCGCCACCGCCCACAGCACGAGAAAAGCAACGATGGTGGCGCCGACAAAGCGGCCGAGCAGGTAGTCGCGCTTGGACACGCGCGTGGCGCGGATGATGGGCGCGAAGCCCGTCTCATCGTCGCGGATCACCACATTGGCTACGAAAGCCACCACGACGAACAGCGCGAACACGGTCATGATGCCGACCGTCTGCAGGATCGCGTAGGGCGAGTTGATGTTGACGTTGCCGCGCGCACCGATCTGGATCTGATCGATGGTGGTGGCACCAAAGGTCAGCAGGAAGAAAATGGCGCAGGCGACGAAAAACAGCGGCGAGCGCAGCTGGTAGCGCAGCTCGAAGGCAGCGATCTTGGTGAACATCGGCGCTGTCCTAGCCCGGATATTTCACCAGTATGAGGTCAGCGGCCACGTGCTTACGCGCGTTGTCAGAGGAGAACGAGGCCTGCAGACAACCGAGGATCGCCGATGCCAAAGTGTACGCAAGACAAGATCGACT
>JBIIZX010000301.1:0-4875 GCA_044346055.1 Burkholderiaceae bacterium
GCCCACGGTGCCCGGCTCCGAAGGGGCCCTGCCCGAGGACCCGCGCGAAGTTGTTCGCATCGCGCGCAGCGTTGGCTATCCAGTCATCATCAAGGCCGCCGGCGGCGGCGGCGGGCGCGGCATGCGCGTGGTGCACACCGAGGCTGCACTGGTGAACGCCGTGAACATGACGCGACAGGAGGCGCAGAGCGCCTTTGGTAATCCGTCCGTGTACATGGAAAAGTTTCTGGAGAACCCGCGCCATATCGAGATCCAGGTGCTGGCGGACCAGCATCGCAACGCGGTGTGGCTGGGCGAGCGCGACTGCTCCATGCAGCGACGCCACCAGAAGATCATCGAGGAGGCGCCGGCGCCGGGCATCGCGCGCAAGGTGATCGAGAAGACCGGTGAGCGCTGCGCCGATGCCTGCCGCAAGATCAACTATCGTGGTGCCGGCACCTTCGAGTTCCTGTACGAAAACGGCGAGTTCTATTTCATCGAGATGAACACGCGCGTGCAGGTCGAGCATCCGGTGACCGAGATGGTCACTGGCATCGATATCGTGCAGATGCAGATCCGCATCGCTGCCGGCGAGAAAATGGCGCTGCGACAACGTGAGATCGCCACCAAGGGTGCCGCGATCGAGTGCCGCATCAACGCCGAAGATCCCTACAAGTTCACGCCGAGTCCCGGCCGTATCACCGCCTGGCATCCACCGGGCGGCCCGGGCGTGCGGGTGGATTCGCATGCCTACGCCGGCTACCTTGTGCCGCCAAATTACGACAGCATGATCGGCAAGCTCATTTGTTATGGCGACACGCGCGACCAGGCACTCGCCCGCATGCGCATTGCACTGAGCGAGATGGTGGTCGAGGGCATTCTCACCAACATCCCCTTGCACCGCGAACTCATGATGGACGAGAAGTTCGTGCAGGGCGGCACCAGCATCCACTATCTAGAAAAGCGGCTCGCAGCGAAGCAGGCCAATCAGGTCTGACATGCTGCGCGAAGTCACGCTGCTCGTTGCCGAACCGCAGGCCGAGGCACTGTCGGACGCTTTGCTGGAACTCGGCGCGCTGGCCGTCACGGTCGAGGATGCGCAGGCCGACACGGAGCACGAAGCGCCACTGTATGGCGAGCCGGGCATGGAGCCCACGCAACACGCCTGGCCCGAAAGCCGTTTGCTGGTGCTGTTGGCGGCAGGCACCGATCCCGAGCAGTTGCTGGCACAGGCGAGTGAGCGATGCCGGCTTGCCGCGCAGGCCATTGCGGCGATGCGCGGCGTGGAGGATGCCGACTGGGTGCGCGTCACGCAGGCGCAGTTTCTTCCCACCCAGGTCAGCGAGCGGCTCTGGATCGTGCCGAGCTGGCACACCCCACCCGACCCTGCCGCGCTCAACGTCCGGATCGACCCCGGTGTGGCCTTTGGCACGGGCACGCATCCGACCACGCGGCTGTGCCTGGCCTGGCTGGAGCAGAACCTCTCGACCCTAGCCCGCGCCGACGATCGCGAAGACGCAGGCAAGCACGCCGCCAGTGTCCTCGACTACGGCTGCGGCTCCGGCATCCTTGCCATTGCAGCAGCCAAGCTTGGCGCCGCCACGGTGCACGGCGTGGACATCGACCAGCAGGCGGTGCGCGCGGCGCAGATGAACTCGCTGGCCAACGGCATCGACCCAAGCACTGCCCGCTACACTGCCACGGCTGATCTTGCACCGCTCGCTGCTCCTGGTGGGCGCTTTGATGTCGTGCTGGCCAATATCCTCGCCAATCCCCTGAAGCTGCTCGCCCCAGCCCTGCTCGCCCGCGTGGCGCCGGGGGGCGCGCTCGTGCTCGCTGGCCTGCTCAATCGCCAGGCCGACGAGTTGATTGCTCTGTATCGCGAGCTTGATGCTGCAGTCGAGCTCACCCTCTGGGGCGAGCTCGACGGCTGGAGCTGCCTGGCCGGCACGCGCGGGAGTGGCTGATGGCACTGGCCACCCGCTGCCCCAAATGCCAGTCGCTGTTCCGCGTGGTGGCCGACCAGCTGAAGCTGCGCGGCGGGCTGGTGCGTTGCGGCTCGTGCCGCCATGTGTTCGATGCGATCGGCAGCCTCGCCTACGTTGAAGACAACGCGGTACTCGCCTCGCCGGTCGCTGGTGCAGCCGTCCTCGGCGCGCCCGGCACATCCCCGTCACCACAACCCGCGCCGGCCGCGCAGCCTTCACCCCCGCGCGAGCGGGCGGCGCTCAGTGAAAAGCGCATCGAGCCCGGCCGACGCTTTGACATCGAGCGCGCCGCCAGCGAAGCCGGCGTGCCCACGCTGATCCTCACGGACTTGCCGACCTCGGTGCAGGAGGAACTGCAGGCCGATCTGCCAGCGGGTTCACAGACCGACGTACCGACCGACGTGCACCCGGGGGCGCCGTCGTCTGAAGGCTACGCACCACGCGGCCACCGTGAGGCTGCGTCTGGCGCAAGGGGCGACGAGGACGACCACGAGCGGAAGGCGCGACGCGAGCGGCGGCACAAGCGCAAGCTCGAGGCCGAGCGCACGCGTGAAGCCGAAGCACAAGGCGCGGGCGACGATGACGAGGCGGCGCCGGAGTTCCTGCAAGGCAATGAGCCCTCGCGCGGGTTCTCCATCGTCTTTGGTGGCGGCAGCCTGCTGCTGCTGACGCTGATGCTGGCGCAGTTGGCGGTGATCTTCCGCGTCGAGCTGTCGACGCAATCACCTGCACTGCGGCCCGCGCTGGTGCAATTGTGCAAGCCATTTAACTGCACGCTCGGGTGGCCAACGCGCGCTGAACTGCTGGCCGTCATGGGCACCGAACTGCAGGCGGTGCCGGGCACCGACATCCTCGAACTGACCGCGGTGATCCGCAACCGCGCCGGCTTCGTGGTCGCGCTGCCCGCGATCGAGATCACGCTCACCGACACCCAGAACCGCGACGTCGCGCGCAAGGTCTTTGCCCCAGTGGACTACCTCGCCTCCAGCGGCCAGCCATCCAGCCGCATCCAGGAAGGCCTGGCCAGCGGCGCCGACTATGAAGTCCGCATCCACTTCGAGGCGCAAGGATTGAGCGCCGCCGGCTACCGCGTCTACCCGTTCTACCTGTGACGACCGCGGTCGCGGCGACCGTGCCCTCTACATACAGAAGAGACAACAATGAGCACCCTGATCTGCGGCTCGATCGCCTTTGACTCCATCATGGTCTTTCCGGGCCGTTTCAAGGACCACATCCTGCCCGACCAGGTGCACATCCTGAACGTGGCCTTCTTGGTGCCCGAGATGCGGCGCGAGTTTGGCGGCTGCGCCGGCAACATCGCCTACAACCTGATGCTGCTCGGCGCCAAACCGCTGCCCATGGCCACTGTGGGTGACGATGCGCAGCCCTATCTGGCGCGGCTGGATGCGCTCGGCATCGAGCGCCGGCATGTGCGGCACGTGCCGAGCACCTTCACGGCGCAGGCATTCATCACCACCGATCTCGACGACAATCAGATCACCGCGTTTCACCCCGGTGCGATGTCGCAGTCACACCTGAACTCGGTGCCCGCCGATGGCAGCGTCAAGCTGGGCATCGTGGCGCCCGATGGGCGGGACGGCATGCTGCAGCATGCGCAACAGTTTGCTGAACTCGGCATCCCGTTCATCTTCGACCCGGGCCAGGGCCTGCCGATGTTCAACGGCGAGGAACTCGGCTGGTTCATTGCCCGCGCGCACTACATTGCGGTCAACGACTACGAAGCCAAGCTGATGGTCGAGAAGACTGGCAGCAGCCTGGAGGCGCTGTCGAAAAAGCTCAAGGCCCTCGTTGTCACGCGCGGCGCGCAGGGTTCGCAGATCTTCATCGACGGCACCGCCACTGAGATCGCAACTGTGAAGCCGTCGGCGGTCGTCGATCCCACCGGCTGCGGTGACGCGTATCGGGCGGGCCTGCTTTATGGCATCGAGCACGGGATGGACTGGGAGACAACCGGCCGATTGGCAGCGCTGATGGGGACGCTGAAGATCGAGCAGGCGGGCGCGCAGAATCATCGCAGTGACCGTGCGGCCATTGGCCAACGCTTCCTCGAGTCCTTCGGCTACCGCCCCTGGGGATAATCTGGTGCCTGTTGCAACCAGCTGCGTCAACCCTGCGTCAACTGGCAAACTCGCGTCGCATTGAATTACACGGCGCCACACATGTTCAAACCAAGGACACCGCTTCGGGCGGCGAGCACCTGATCCGCCGCACGCAGCGTTGGAGACATGAATGAAAAGCAAGGTTCTGGTAATCGGCGCGGCGGCCATGGCGGTTGCCGTGCTCGGCGGCTGTGCCACGCAGGAGCGCTCGGCCAGTGTTTATCGCGCCGGCGAAGCACAGCGCGAACAGGTGGTGCGCATGGCGGTGGTGGAAAGCGTGCGCGACGTGACGATTGACCGCGGGCAGACCGGCGTGGGCACCGGAGCCGGCGCGATCATCGGCGGTATCGGCGGCAGCGCCGTTGGCCAGGGCCGCGGCTCGGCTGTGGCTGCCGTGGTGGGCGCAGTCGCAGGCGGCATTGCTGGCCAGGCGATCGAGAACAACCGCAGCCGCGTCCCGGGTGTTGAACTGACGGTACGGCTCGACAACGGCGAGTTGCGTGCCATCGTGCAGGAGATCGACGGCCAGCAGTTCAAACCAGGCGACCGCGTGCGCTTGCTCAGCCAGGGTGGTGTGACGCGCGTATCGCGCTGATCCCTCCCAATAAGCTGCAGCAGCCAGTTATTCCATTTCTAATTCAAAAGGCTAATATTTAGCCACGGCCAAGAAACGATGGAACGCACCCGAGGAAGATCGCTTTCGAGGTCGCGAAGCCCGCATTCGAGTTGGTTCTCCAGCGCCTCCAGGCTGTCGAAGACGAGGTTGTGGAAGAACTTCTCGCGCAATT
>JBIIZX010000302.1:0-4865 GCA_044346055.1 Burkholderiaceae bacterium
GATCGGTGATCGGTGATCGGTGATCGGTGATCGGTGATCGGTGATCGGTGATCGGTGATCGGTGATCGGTGATCGGTGATCGGTGATCGGACTCTTTGGCCTGGCTGGGTCGTTTAGTTCCCAAATCGATAGTCACTGGACCCCCGCCTTCGCGGGGATGACGGCGTGCGCTGCGGTGCTGCCCGACGGATCACCGATCACCGCTTTTCATACTGCATCTTGCCGAACAACGTCTCCTTGTCCTTGTCGTTCATCTGCGGCTTGCGGCGGTCGGCCAGGACCTGCAGCGCCTTTTGCACCGCCGGGCGGGCGTTGATCGCGTCAAACCAGCGCTTCACGTTTGGGTAGTCGGCCAGATCGACGCCCTGGTTGGCGTACGAGCGCGACCACGGAAAAATCGCCATGTCGGCGATCGAGTACTCGCCGGCCACGTATTGCGCCTGGCTCAGCCGCTTGTCCAGCACGCCATACAGGCGCTTGGCTTCATTGGTGTAGCGATTGATGGCGTACTCGATCTTCTCGGGCGCGTAGATGCGAAAGTGATGGGTTTGCCCCAGCATCGGGCCAAAGCCGCCCATCTGGAACATCAGCCACTCGAGAGCGAGATACTTGCCGCGCACGTCCTGCGGCAGGAACTTGCCGGTCTTGCCCGCCAGGTACAGCAGGATCGCGCCGGATTCGAACACCGAGATCGGCTTGCCATCAGGCCCCTCTGAATCAACGATCGCCGGGATCTTGTTGTTGGGGCTGATCTTCAGGAACTCGGGCTTGAATTGGTCGCCATCGCCAATGTCGACACCGTGCACGGTGTAGGGCAGGGCGCACTCTTCCAGCATGATGTGCATCTTGTGGCCATTGGGTGTGGGCCAAGTGTAAAGGTCGATCACTGCTTGACTCCGTCGTGGTGCGGTCGATGCTTTGACCGGTGTGTTCTGAGGCGGCCGCTCGGACGCTTGCCTTGCGGCCCGGCCCTAACTCTTGCCGGGCAGCGGTACGTGCTTGCCGATCTCGATCTTGGCAATTGCGTTGCGATGCACTTCATCCGGCCCGTCGGCCAGGCGCAGCGTGCGCGCCAGCGTGTACGCATAGGCCATGGGAAAGTCGTCGCACATGCCGCCGCCGCCGTGCGCCTGGATGGCCCAGTCCAGTACGGTGCAGGCAACATTCGGCGCCACCACCTTGATCATCGCGATCTCGGCACGCGCAGCCTTGTTGCCAACCGTGTCCATCATCCACGCGGCCTTTATCGTCAGCAGGCGCGCCTGGTCGATCATGCAGCGCGCCTCGGCAATGCGCTCGTGCCACACGCTTTGCCGCGCAATCGGCCCACCAAAGGCCACGCGTTCGGCCAGCCGCCTGCACATCAGCGCAAGCGCCCGTTCCGCCAGGCCAATGCAGCGCATGCAGTGATGAATGCGGCCCGGCCCCAGCCGCCCCTGTGCAATCTCAAAGCCGCGGCCTTCGCCGAGCAGCATGTTCTCCACCGGCACGCGCACATTGTCGAACTGCACTTCCATGTGGCCGTGCGGCGCATCGTCGTAGCCGAACACGTTCAGCGGCCGCAGCACCTTTAGACCCGGCGCGTCGGCCGGCACCAGGATCATTGACTGCTGCGCGTGGCGGGGTGCCTCGGGATCGGTCTTGCCCATCACGATGTAGATCTTGCAGCGCGGGTCACCCGCGCCCGAGGTCCACCACTTGCGGCCGCTGATGACGTAGTCGCTACCCTCGCGCTTGATCTCGGTGCTGATGTTGGTCGCGTCCGACGACGCAACATCGGGCTCGGTCATCGCAAAGGCAGAGCGGATCTCGCCGGCCAGCAGCGGCTCCAGCCACTGCTTTTTCTGCGCCGGTGTGCCGTAGCGCTCCAGCGTTTCCATGTTGCCGGTATCGGGCGCGTTGCAATTGAAGACCTCGCTGGCCCAGGGGACGCGGCCCATGAGTTCTGCAAGCGGCGCGTACTCGATGTTCTTCAGGCCCGCCCCGTACTGCGAATCTGGCAGGAACAGGTTCCACAGGCCCTCGGCGCGCGCCTTGACCTTCAACTCCTCGACGATACGGGTCGGCGTCCAGCGTGCGCCGCGCGCCGTGTTCTCTTCCACCTCTTGCATGAAGCTGCGTTCATTGGGAAAGACGTGCTGCTGCATGAAGGCGTCGATCCGCGCCTGCAGTGCCTGCACCTTCGCGCTCGTGTCAAATTCCATGGCTCCCTCGCGACGTGCGCTACTTGGATGCTGTCTACGGCCAGAATAGCGCAGGGGGCGCGATGATTCGCGCTGGATGGTGCTTTGTACGGAGGCAAGATGGCGACGATGCAGGCGGTGCAATGTGTGCAGTGGGGCAGCCCCAGCACGCTGGTGGTGGGCGACACGGCGCGGCCGGAGCCAAAGCCCGGCGAAGTGCTGATTCGCGTGGCGGCAGCGGGGGTTAACTTTCCCGATGCGCTCATCGTGCAACGCAAGTACCAGCTGCAGCCGCCTTTGCCCTTTGTGCCCGGAACCGAGGTCGCGGGAACGGTGGAGGCGGTGGGCGAGGGTGTCACGCAGCCGAAGGCAGGCAGCCGCGTGGTGGCCTTTGTCGGCATTGGCGGCTTTGCGCAGTACGTGTGTGCCGACGCGCGCCAGGTGCTGCCGTTGCCGGATGGACTTGACGAAGCTGTGGCTGCGGCCTTCACGCTCGCCTATGCAACCGCGCATCACGCGCTGATCGAGCGCGGCCAGCTCAAGCGCAGCGAGACGCTGCTGGTGCTCGGCGCCGGTGGTGGTGTTGGCCTTGCGGCGGTTGAGATCGCCAAGATCATCGGCGCGCGCGTGCTGGCCGCGGCCTCCACCGACGAGAAGCTAGCCGCGGCGCACGCGGCGGGTGCCGATGCGCTCATCAACTACTCTCAGGTCGAGCTGCGCGATGCCATCAAGACGCTGACCGAAGGCAAGGGCGTGGACGTGATCTACGACCCGGTGGGTGGCGACTACACCGAGACCGCGCTGCGCTCGATCGCGTGGCGTGGGCGGCTGCTGGTGGTGGGCTTTGCGAACGGCCCGATCCCGCAGATCCCCGCCAACCTGCTGCTGCTCAAGGGGGCGAGCGCGGTGGGCGTGTTCTGGGGCGAGTTTGCCAAGCGCGAGCCGGCCGCCAATGCGCTCATGCTGCAGTCACTGTACGGCTGGCTCGTGCAGGGCAAGCTCAGGCCGCATGTCTCACGCGTTGTGGGCCTGGCCGAGGTGCCGCAGGTGCTGGAGGATCTGCTGCAGCGACGCGTGGTCGGCAAGGTGGTTGTGCGGCCTTGAACACGACAGGAGGGGCAAGGGGGTCCGTAAACAACAATTGCGAGGGAGCAGGCAATGAAAGCACTGAGGAGCGTAAGCGCAGTCGTGCGCGTGGAAGTCGCGCGCGTGCTGGCGGTGGCGCTCTGCGCACTGGCCGCCGGCCTGGCGTCTGCAGCCGAGCGCGCCATCGAGAAGGAGGTCTTGATCCAGGCCACGCTTGACCAAGCCTGGGACGCCCGTACCACACGCGAAGGCATCACGGGCTTCTTCGCGCCCGACGCTCGAATCGACCTCAAGCCCGGCGGCGCCTTCGAGATCTACATCAATCCCTTTGCCGTGCCCGGCCTGAAGGGCGCGGACGACATGCGCTACCTCGCGCTGCAGCCCAAGCGCATGTTGTCGTTCACGTGGAACGCACCGCCCTCGCTGTCCGAGGTGCGCCAACATCGCACCGTGGTCATCATCCGCTTCACCCCCGTGAGCGACACCCAGACCCGCATCACGCTGCATCACACGGGCTGGGGCGACGGCGGCGAGTGGGACAAGGCCTTTGGCTACCTCGACAAGGCGTGGAGCAACGTGCTCGGCAATCTGCAGAAACGGTTTGCGGAGAACAAGCCGGTGGACTGGACAGAATGGCTGGAGCTGATGCGCAAGTTTTCTGCGGAGAAGAAATAGCGGCTTCGATCCGCTCCGGCATGTCGAAACGCGGGCTCGTGCCGCTCGACGCGCGTCTTGATGAAGTAGCCGTCGCTTGGTTGATAGGCGTGCAAGCCCTGCTGCCCCCGCCGGCCACGTAAATGAAGACCACTGAAAACGCCGTGCCGCATGCGTCAAAGCACGAATCCGGAGAGCGGAGTAGCCTGTACTGCGGTGAGAGGAAGCGCGCCGCCGCGTTGGGTATCGCCCCGGGCCGGTGTTCGCTTTGATATGCGAAGACCATGGCTTGCTCAGTACCCGGCGGGCGTTCCGGCCGAAATCGACCTCAGCGAATTCGCCTCGCTGAAGGACTTGCTTGACAAGAGCTGCACGCGCTTCGGCGAGCGCGCCGCCTTCAGCTCGATGGGTACCGCGCTGACGTTCCGGCAACTCGACGAAGCCAGCCGCGCGTTTGGCGCATGGCTGCAGAAGGTCGCGAAGCTCACCCGCGGCGAGCGGCTGGCCCTGATGATGCCCAACCTGCTGCAATACCCGGTGGCGATGTTCGGCGCGCTGCGGGCCGGCATGGTGGTCGTCAACGTCAACCCGCTCTATACGCCGCGCGAACTCGAACACCAGCTCAACGACTGCGGCGCCGTCGCCATCGTGGTGCTGGAGGACTTCGCGCACACGCTCGAGCAGGTGATCGCGCGAACATCGGTGCGCACGGTCGTCACGACGGAGGTTGGCGACCTGCTTCCCACATTCACGCGGCTCCTGACGAATGCGGCGGTCAAGTATGCGAAGAAGATGGTTCCCCCTTGGCGGCTGGAGGGAGCAATCGCCTTCAACCGCGCGCTCGCGGCGGGCCGAGCACAGGTTCTCGACGACGTGGCGCTCAGCCAAGCGGACCTCGCCTTCCTGCAGTACACGGGCGGCACCACCGGCATTGCCAAGGGC
>JBIIZX010000303.1:0-4864 GCA_044346055.1 Burkholderiaceae bacterium
AGATCTCCAGCGGGGGATTTTCTATCGTCTATCTGGCCACCGACGAGCGCGGCCAGTCGGTTGCAATCAAGGAGTACATGCCGGCGTCGCTGGCGCAGCGCAAGGCAGGCGAGCTGTCGCCCTACGTGTCGCCGGAGAACCTGAACACATATCGCATCGGACTGAAATGCTTCTTCGAGGAGGGCCGTGCGCTCGCCTCGATCTATCACCCGAACATTGTGCGCGTGCTCAACTTTTTTCGCGCCAACGATACGGTGTACATGGTGATGACTTATGAGTCGGGCCGCTCGCTGCAGGAGCACGTGATCCGCAACCGCTCCAAGGAGCAGAAGGACGTGCTTTCGGAGCGCTTCATCCGCCGCGTGTTCACCCAGGTGATGAACGGGCTGCGCGAGGTGCATTCGAACCGCCTGCTGCACCTGGATGTGAAGCCGGCCAACGTCTACCTGCGCATGGACGGCACGCCGATCCTGCTCGACTTCGGCGCTGCCCGGCAGACGCTGCAGCGCGACATCACCAAGACCTATCCGATGTACACGCCGGGCTTTGCCGCCCCTGAGCTGTACAAGCGCGACGCCGAGCTTGGCCCCTGGACCGACGTGTACTCCATTGGCGCCTGCATCTACGCTTGTATGTCGGGCATGCCGGCGCAGGAATCGGACCAACGGCTGAAGGACGACAAGATGGCGCAGGCCTTACGCTCGTTCCGTGGCCTGTACTCGGCCCAGCTCATTTCGATGGTGGAACGTTGCCTGCGCTTGAACTCCCTGGAGCGGCCGCAGACGGTCTATGCGGTGCAAAAAGAGCTCGTGAACAATGTGCCCGAGCGGCCGGAGTTCTCGATCTCGGAGCGCGCCGGTGCGCGCTGGCGCCACCTGCAGGAGCGCGTCACGCGCTTCATGCGGGACAACAACATCACGTGGTTTTGAGTGCGCAGAAGTGAAGGCGTGCTTTTCTGAAAACGGCTTGAGAGATCGCTAAGGCGATGATGATGAGCTGCTGCCGGCCCCACTCGTTTCTGCGTGCCTTTGGTAAGCGGGCGGGCGCGCGGCCGCTCCGGAGCCCGCCCGCCACTTTGAGCGGTCCGAGTGCACGTGCGATGCGCGAAGCGCATCGCGTACACGAGGACCGAAAGTGAGATTCTCCATCTACCAGGAGAGCAAGAAGGGAGGCCGCAAGGTCAACCAGGACCGCATGGGGTATCTGTACACGCGCGACTCGCTGTTGATGCTGGTGTGCGATGGCATGGGCGGGCATGCGCGGGGCGAGGTGGCAGCACAGATCACGCTGCAGACGATGGCCTCGATCTACCAGCGCGACGCCAAGCCACTGTTGCCCGATCCGGCGCGCTATTTCGAGGAAGCGGTGCTGGCCTCGCATCGCGAACTGCATCGCTATCGCGCCGAACACTCGCTGCCGGAGGCGCCGCGCACCACGGTGGTGGCGTGCATCGTGCAGCACGGCATCGCCACCTGGGCCCACGTTGGCGACTCGCGCCTGTATCTGATCCGCGCCTCGCGCATCGTCGATCGCACCATTGACCACTCGCGCGTGCATCACCTGGTCTCCGCTGGCCTCATTCGGCCCGAGGACGCCAAGAACCATCCGGAGCGCAATCGCATCTTCAACTGCGTCGGTGCCTTCGTCGCGCCCACCGTGGAAGTCAGCCGCCCGGTGGCCCTGCGCACTGGCGACACGCTGCTGTTGTGCACCGACGGCATGTGGGGCGCGCTGGACGACTGCAACGTGGCCGAAAGCTTTCATGCCAAGACAGTCATGCGCTCGGTGCCGGAGCTCATGGAAACCGCGCTGGCCAACGCCGGCGCCGAGGCCGATAACTGCACGGCGATCGCCATGACCTGGGCCGGCAGTGAATCGGTGGAAATGGTGCCGCCCACTGAAGCGCCCGTGTCCACGCTGGTCATTCCCGATGGCGCTGTCGCCTCGACCATCCAGATCCCGCGCTCTGGCGAGGAGCCCGAGCAGGCGCTCAGCGAAGACGAGATCGACGAGGCGGTGGCCGAGATCCAGCGCGCCATTGCGCGCTCGACCAAGCTGATCGACGACGCAAAGTAAGTCGCAACGTTGGTTCGCACCTGCGTCGCCAAGTAAGCTAGCCGGTTCGTGCGCAAGAGCACTTGCGCCGCACGTTTCGCCGGAGACACCCCATGACGTTCCAACGCACGGCAGGGCGCCGCAGCGATGCCATGCGCCCCGTGCGCCTGACCCGCCATTACACGCGCCACGCCGAAGGTTCGGTGCTGGTCGAGTTTGGCGACACCAAGGTGCTGTGCACGGCCTCGGTCGAGGACAAGGTGCCACCGTTCTTGCGCGGCGGCGGCAAAGGCTGGGTCACGGCCGAGTACGGCATGCTGCCACGTGCCACCCACACCCGCGGTGATCGCGAGGCGGCCAAGGGCAAGCAGAGCGGGCGTACGCAGGAGATCCAGCGCTTTATCGGCCGTAGCCTGCGCGCCGTGATCGACCTGTCAATGCTGGGCGAGCGGTCCATCCAGATCGACTGCGACGTGCTGCAGGCCGATGGCGGCACGCGCACCGCCGCCATCACCGGCAGTTGCGTGGCGCTGCATGATGCGCTCACCTGGCTCAAGGGCAAGGGCGCGCTGCCAGCATGGCCGCTGCGCGACTTTGTCGCCGCTGTGTCGGTTGGCATGCACTCGGGCGAGTCGCTGCTCGATCTCGACTACAGCGAGGACTCGACCTGCGAGACGGACATGAACGTGGTGATGACCGGCAGCGGCGGCTTTGTGGAAGTGCAGGGCACCGCTGAGGGCGCGCCGTTTTCTGCCCAGCAGCTGCAGGCAATGCTGGCACTGGCACAACGCGGCATTGCCGAGCTCAATCTCGCCCAGAAGCGCGCGCTCGAGATCGGCTGATGCGCCTGGTGCTGGCCTCCGGCAACGCCGGCAAGCTGCGCGAGTTCCGCGCCCTGCTGGCACCGCTGGCGATCGACGTGGTGAGCCAGGCGGCGCTTGGCATCGCGCCGGCGGAGGAGCCGCACCCGACCTTCGTCGAGAACGCGCTGGCCAAGGCGCGGCACGCATCGGAGCAATCTGGTCAGCCTGCGCTGGCCGATGACTCGGGCCTGTGCTGCATGGCGCTTGGCGGCGTACCGGGGGTCCGTTCTGCGCGCTTTGCCGGTGTCGAAGGCAACGATGCCGATGCCGCGAACAATCGGCTCCTGATCGAGCGCCTGCGCGATGCACACGATCGCCGCGGTCATTACGTGTGCGTGCTGGTGGCAGTGCGCGCCGCCGATGATCCGGAGCCCGTGATCGCCGAAGCACGCTGGCATGGCGAAATGGTGGCGCAGCCGCGTGGCGCACATGGCTTTGGCTACGACCCGCATTTTCTGCTGCCCGAACTCGGGCGCACCGCGGCTGAGCTGACGCCGCAGGAGAAGAACCGCATCAGCCATCGCGGCCGCGCGATGCAGCAGTTGCTGCAGCGCCTGCACGAGGCCTGGACGGCATGGGACTGAGCATTCCCATTCGGTCGCAGGGCGCAGATGAGGCTCCGGCCGAGACGGGCGCGGTCGTGTCAGACGTCAGCCACTATCTGCGGCCCGGCACTCTGCGGCTGCCCGCGCTGCCGCCGCTGTCGCTGTACGTGCACTTTCCGTGGTGCGTTCGCAAGTGCCCGTACTGCGACTTCAACTCGCACGAGCATCCGGGCGGTCTGGACGCATTGCCGCTGGAGGACTACGTCAGCGCGCTGCTTGCCGACCTGGAGGCAGCGCTGCCGCTCGTATGGGGGCGGCCCGTGATCAGCATCTTCTTCGGCGGCGGCACGCCGAGCCTGCTGTCGGTCGCTTCGCTCGATCGGCTGCTGTCCGGTATTCGCGCCCGTCTGCCGCTGGTGCCTGAGTGCGAGATCACGCTGGAGGCCAATCCAGGCACGTTCGAAGCCGAGAAGTTCGCCGGTTTTCGTGCCAGTGGCATCAATCGGCTGTCGATTGGCGTGCAGTCGCTCGATGCGGTGCAGTTGCAGCGGTTGGGCCGCGTGCATGACCCGGAGCAGGCGTGCACTGCCGTCGCCTGCGCCCGCGAGCACTTTCAGAACTTCAACTGCGACCTGATGTACGCGCTGCCCGAGCAGACTCTGGCGCAGGCGCAGGCCGATGTCGAGGCGCTGCTGGCCATCGCCGGCTCCCACGTTTCGCTCTACCAGCTCACGCTCGAACCCAACACGGTCTTCGCCAAGTACCCGCCGAAGCTGCCCGACGAGGACACGGCGGCCGAGATCCATGAGTGGATCGAACTGCGCCTGGCGCAGGGCGGCTATCTGCACTACGAGGTGTCGGCATATGCGCGAGCCGGCGCGCAATCGCGCCATAACCTCAACTATTGGCACTTTGGCGATTACCTCGGCATCGGCGCCGGTGCGCACACCAAGCTGTCGTTTCCCCAGCGCATCCTGCGGCAGACGCGCTTCAGGCAGCCGGCTTCCTACCTTGAGCAGGCCGCCGTCGGGCGCTTTTGCGCAGAGAGCACTGAAGTGGCGCGCGCCGATCTCGCCTTTGAGTTCATGCTCAACGCGCTGCGGCTGCGTGAAGGGTTCGCGCCGGGGCTCTTCAGCGACCGCACCGGACTGCCGCTGACGCAGATCGAGGTAGCGCTGGACCGGGCGCAGGCGCATGGTCTTTTGCGTTGCGAGGTCAATCGCATTGCCCCAACCGAGCTCGGCTGGCGCTTTCTGAGCGACTTGCAGGCGCTGTTCCTGCCCAAGCCGCGCGCCTAGCCTCGCCTCTCTTAAGAAACACCTCGCAAGTGGTTGATTTGCAAAGTAGGTTTCAGGCGGTTTGCGGGGCGGCGACGAGTTGCATGCCCAGCTTGCTGGCGCG
>JBIIZX010000304.1:0-4851 GCA_044346055.1 Burkholderiaceae bacterium
TGTGCGCATCTTCGAGCGCATGGGCCTGAACTTTCGCGCCGTGCGCGCGGACACCGGCAACATCGGCGGCAAGGCGAGTCATGAGTTCCAGGTCATCGCCGACACCGGCGAGGACGCGCTGGTCTATTGCCCCGATTCCGACTACGCCGCCAATATCGAACTGGCAGAGGCGCTGCCGCTCCTGAGCACGCGCGTCGCACCGGCGGGGCCGCTGACGAGGACACCGACGCCGGGCAAGGAAAAGTGCGAGGCCGTGGCAGCACTGCTCGGGCTGCCGCTGTCGCGCACGGTCAAGTCGATTGTGCTGGCCGTGGAACGCGCAGCAGCCGACGGCAAAGCTGTGGGCGCGGACATCTGGCTGCTGCTGGTGCGCGGCGATCACGACCTCAACGAGATCAAGGCCGGCAAGGTGCCGGGCCTCGGCGGCGGATTTCGCTTCGCGACCGAAGCCGAGATCCTTGCCGCCTTCGGCTGCAAGCCGGGCTACCTCGGACCGATTGGAACGAAGCAGCCGGTCAAGCTGGTGGCCGATCGCACGGTGGCCAACATGAGCGACTTCGTGTGCGGCGCCAACGAAGAGGGCTATCACTTCACTGGGGTGAACTGGGGGCGCGATCTGCCCGAGCCCGTGGTCGCCGACCTGCGCAACGTGATCGCCGGTGATCCCTCCCCCGACGGCAAGGGCGTCCTCGCCATCCAGCGAGGCATCGAAGTCGGCCACGTATTCGCCGGCCTGCCGTATCCGCAGACCATGAACATCCGCTTCACCGATGAAGAGGGCAAGCTGCAGCCGATGCACATGGGCTGCTATGGCATCGGCATCACGCGCCTGCTGGGTGCGGCCATCGAACAGAACCACGATGCCAAGGGCATCATCTGGCCGACACCGATCGCGCCCTTCGCGCTCGTCATCTGCCCGGTGAACTACAAGCAGTCCGAGTCGGTGCGCCAGGCCGCCGACCAGTTGTACGCATCGCTCATGTCGGCGGGAGTGGACGTGATCCTCGACGAACGCGGCGAGCGCCCCGGCGCCATGTTTGCGGATTGGGAACTGATCGGCGTGCCGCACCGGGTCACCGTCGGCGAGCGCGGGCTGAAAACTGGCGAGCTCGAGTACGTCGAGCGCCGCGCGCTGACGCAGCAGATGATCCCGCTTGCCGATGCAACCACCTTTCTTGCTGCCCAAGCGCGCATCTGATCTCGCGTTGATCGCGCGTTCGATCACGCATCTGGTCACGGGTCTGGCACGTGTCTGATAACGCGCCTGCTAGCGCGTCTGATCGCGCCGCTGTGCGCGCCGCGGAAAGCGCTCCTGCCGCACCGGCCCGCCGCCGGCTGCTGTCCGCGAGCCTCGGCCTCGCCACCCTTGGCGCACCGGCCCTGGTGCGTGCCGGTGCGCAGCAATACGAGCCGATGGCAGACGCCGTGCGCAATGCCCTGGCGGCGCAGGTTGCCGACAGCCGGCCGCCCGTGCGCGAGTTCAAGAACCCCGAGGAGCGCGGCGCTTACGTCGAGTGGCTCAGTGCCATGTCGCTGCGCCTGACCAAGCGCAAACCCGAGGACCGGGCGCGGGTGGAGTTCCTGCGTACGCTTGACTACGAGTGCGCGCGCGCCGGGCTCGATCGCCAGATGGTGCTCGGGCTCATCCAAGTGGAGAGCAACTTTCGCAAGTACGCCATTTCATCGGCGGGCGCACGCGGCTACATGCAGGTGATGCCCTTTTGGACCAAGGTGCTGGGCGATGGCGATCCGCGGCGGCTGTTTGATCTGCGCGCCAATTTGCGCTACGGCTGCATCATCCTGCGGCACTATCTTGATCGCGAGAGTGGCAACCTTTACATGGCGCTGGGTCGCTACAACGGCAGCCGCGGCCGGCCGGAGTATCCCAATTCGGTCCTCGCCGCCTGGCGCACGCACTGGAGCTATGAGCCCAGGAAAAACGCCAACGACAAAGCCGCAGACAGGGCCGGCGACAAGCCCACAGACAAGCCCGCAGACAAGGCCGCGGACAAGCTGGTCGACAAGCCGCGCGCCTGAGGCGGGCCGGTGATCAGCGCTTCGGCATCCCGGGCATGCCGCCGCGCCCGAGCCCGCCCAGGCTACCGAGCCCGCGCATCATCTTCGCCAGCCCGCCCTTTTTCATCTGTTTCATCATCGACTGCATCTGCTCGAACTGATTGAGCAGCCGGTTGACCTCCTGCACTGGCACCCCGCTGCCGGTTGCGATCCGGCGCTTGCGCGAGGCCTTGATGAGCTCGGGCTTGGCCCGCTCGGCCGGCGTCATGGCACAGATGATTCCTTCGAGCCGCCGCACCTGCTTGTCGACATCCTTGTCGTTGACCTGGCTGGCGGCCTGCGAAAACTGCGCCGGCAGCTTGTCGAGCATGCTCGAGATGCCGCCCATCTTGCGCATCTGACCGATTTGCGTGCGAAAGTCGTTCAAGTCAAAGCGCTCGCCCGACTTCATGCGCTGGGCAAACTGCTCGGCTTCCTTGACGTCGATCGATTTCTGCACGTCCTCGACCAGCGCCACCAGGTCGCCCATGCCGAGCACGCGTCCGGCCATGCGCTCGGGATCAAAGCGCTCCAGCCCGCCGATCTTCTCGGCCGTGCCGATGAACTTGACCGGCTTGCCAGTGACGTGGCGCACCGACAGCGCGGCACCACCACGCGCATCCCCATCAAGCTTGGTCAGGATGATGCCGGTCAGCGGCAGGCGCTCGGAAAATGCCTTGGCGGTGTTGACCGCGTCCTGGCCCAGCATGGCGTCGACCACGAACAGCGTCTCGATCGGCTTGACGGCGCCGTGCAGGTCGGCGACCTCTTGCATCATCGCGGCATCGATCGCCAGCCGGCCCGCAGTGTCGACGATCAGCACGTCGAAGATCTGGCGTTGTGCCTGCAGCAGCGCCGCGCGCGCGATCTCGATCGGCTGGCCCTGCGCTGTGCTCGGAAAGAAGGTTGCCCCGGCCTGCGCTGACACGGCTTTCAACTGCTCGATGGCCGCCGGCCGGTAGACGTCGGTGGAAACCGTCATCACCTTTTTCTTGTGCCGCTCGATGAGCCACTTGGCGAGCTTGGCGGCGGTCGTGGTCTTGCCCGCGCCCTGCAGGCCGGCCAGCAGGATGACCGCTGGAGGCTGCGTTGCAAGGTTAAGCTCGCGTTCGGCCGGCGGGATGTCGCCGCCCATTAGTGCCGTGAGCTCCTTGTGAACGATGCCCACCAGCGCCTGGCCCGGCGTGAGGCTGCCGGCCACGTCTTCACCGAGAGCCTGCTCCTTCACGCGTGCAATGAACTCGCGCACCACAGGCAGCGCGACGTCGGCTTCCAGCAACGCAAGCCGCACCTCGCGCAGCATCTCCTGCATGTTCTCTTCGGTCAGGCGGGCCTGGCCGCGCATCGTCTTGACGACGCGTGCGAGTTTTTCGGTGAGTTGCTCAAGCATGGGGGCTGGGAGTGCAAAGTGGGTAGTAACGCGAGGTGGGCGTGAAGTGCGAGAAGCGGGCGAGAAGCTGCGAGAAAGGCGCCAACCAGACAGGCCCGAAAGGCCGGGGATTGCACGCGTCGTTGGCTTCGCGCCATCCTTGCGCGCACGGCTTGTGATATAGAGACGAGCCTATGCATCCATTCTACGGTCTCGTGCATCTGGCGGTGGCAGCTGGCTACATCGGCCTTGCCTGGCAGGCATGGCGAACCTTGACTGCCACGTCCATCGCCGGGTCCACCGCCCAGTCCCCTCCGGCGCCCATCGCTGCGCCGGTGTTCGATCGCTGGCTGCTGCCGCTGCTCGCGCTCGCGCACGCTGGCCTGCTGTTTCACGACGTCTTCGGCCAGGGCGAGTTCCGCTTCGGCTTTGCCTTCGCGCTGTCGGCCACGCTCTGGCTGACGGTGGTAATCCTGTGGATCGAGACCTTCTTCTTGCCGATGCGAATGCTGTATCCCATGGTGCTGCCGGCCGCGGCCTTGGCCGCGGTGCTGCCGCTGGCTTTTGGCGGCTCGGTCGTGAGCGTGGTCGGTGGCAATCCGCTGGCGTTCCGGCTGCATCTTCTGGTGGCGATCTTCGCCAACAGCCTGCTCACGATCGCCGCGCTGCACGCGCTGCTGATGGCTGCCCTCGACCGCCAGCTGCATGCGCGCACCGCACTGAGCACGCCGGCGTTGGAAAGCAAGCTGTTTCGGCATGTGCCGCCTCTGCTGGCCATGGAACGGCTGCTGTTCCAGCTGATCGCCGCCGGCTTCGTGCTGCTCACCGCCACCGTGATCTCCGGCGTGTTCTTCTCCGAGCAATTGTTCGGTCGCGCGCTGCGCTTCGAGCACAAGACGGTGTTCGCGCTGGCTGCCTGGCTGGTGTTTGGCGGCCTGCTGCTGGGGCGCATCGGCTTCGGCTGGCGCGGCCGCGTGGCGCTGCGCTGGACGCTGGTGGGCTTCGTGATGCTCGTGCTTGCCTATGTGGGCAGCCGCTTCGTGCTCGAAGTCGTGCTGGGCCGCTGATGGGGCGCGTGCTGTTTTTCCTGCTGCTTTGTGTGGCCATTTACGTCGGCTACACATGGTGGCTGCGCCAGAAGCGGGATGCGCGCCGGCGCGCCGCCGAGCAGATGCAGGCGGCCGAGACGATGGTCCGCTGCGAGGTATGCGGGGTCAATCTGCCGCAGTCCGACGCGCTGCCCGGCCCTGCCGCCGAAGGCCCCACGCCGCGCTGGTACTGCGGCCAGGCGCATCGCGCGCAGGGCGATCGCTAGGGCCTGTTAACACTTGGATCGCACATGCGTGACCTCCAGAACGATCGCAATCTAGGCGCGCTGCCGCAGGCAGGGCGGGTCCCTGTCAAGGCAGCGCAACGACGAGTGCGGG
>JBIIZX010000306.1:0-4845 GCA_044346055.1 Burkholderiaceae bacterium
TGCAGAACTGCACGTTGCCGCTGACGGGCGTGGGCGTGGTCAATCGCCTCATCACCGACCTGGGCGTGTTCGACGTGACCAATGACGGCCTGAAGGCTGTGCAACTGGCCCCCGGCGTGTCGCACGAGGACGTGCGCCTGAAAACCGGTTGCCACGTCCACCTGTCGCACCTGCAGCCAGCCTAGGCAGCTGGAATCGACGATGGGGGCCGGCCACGCCCACCAGCATCACGGCGCACACGGCCACACCGCGCACGGGCTGAGTCACCATCACGACGGTGACTCGAGCTACGGGCACCGCAGCCGCTCGCAGGGTTCAAAGCCGCTTGCCCTGGCGGTGATCTTCACGCTCGGCTTTGCGGTGGTGGAACTGGTGGGTGGCCTGTGGGCCGGTTCGCTCGCTCTGGTGGCCGATGCCGGCCACATGGCCACGGACTCCGCCGCACTGCTTATTGCGCTGGCCGCCAACATCATTGCGCGCCGCCCGGTGTCCGACCGCCACTCCTTCGGGCTGGCGCGGGTGGAGGTGATCGCCGCCTTCGTCAATGCGCTGGCAATGCTGGCGGTGGTCGCGTGGATCTTCTACGAGGCCATCGACCGGCTGCTTACGCCAGTGGAGGTCAAGGGACTGTCGGTGTTCGCCATTGCCCTCGTTGGCCTGGCGATCAACATCATGGTCGCCTGGTCGCTGTCGCGCGACCGCGAGAACGTCAACACGCGCGCCGCGTTCATTCATGTGATTGGTGACCTGCTGGGCTCGGTCGCGGCGATCACGGCCGGCCTCATCATCTACTTTGGTGGCCCCGCGCTGGTCGATCCGCTGCTGTCGATGTTCGTGGCGGCGCTGATCCTGCGCTCCACCGCGGGCGTGCTCAAGGAGACGCTGTTCGTGCTGATGGACAGTGTGCCCGAGGGCTTGGACTTCCAGGCTGTGGGCAAGGCGCTTGCCAGGATTCATGGCGTCAAGTCCGTGCATGACCTGCATGTGTGGTCGATGGTGCCGGGCCGCGGCGCGCTGTCCGCGCATGTGCTGGTGGAGGACATCGGCCAGTGGCCCACGGTGTTGCGTGAGGCGCGCGCGGTGCTGCGCAGGGAGTTCGGCATCGACCACGTGACGCTGCAGCCCGAGTGGCTGCAAGGTGCCCGGCGCGGCCGGCGCATCGACATCAAGCCAACGGCGTAGCGCCGTTGACGTGTGCGATGGCTGGTGCCGTAACGGGTCAGATCGCTTGCTTCACAAGCCAGAGCACGGCCATCAGCAGGGGCTGGTGGACCAGGTAGACCGTGAGTGCCCAGGTGCCCAGAAGCACCAGCAGGCGTGGCGGGGCAGTGTTGAGCCCTTGCAGTGCGGGCGGCAGCGCAAACGAACGCTGCTTCCACAGCGAGCCGAGCCCGATCCCGATCAACACGACGCCAAGCCAGGGGAAAAGCGGCACGTAGTCCTCGGTGCGCGGCTTGCTCGGTGCAAACCCGATCACGCTGGTTGCCATGGTGCCGAAGAACGGATGCTTGAAGCTCAACCCGGCGACGATCACCGCGAGGCCCAAGGCGATGCACCACGCGCGCAGTGGTAGTAGCAGTCGGCCAACGACCAGCCCGACCGCGACGAGATGCAGGATGCCAAACCAGATCAGGCGCGGACCGAACACCAACCAACTTCCGAGTGAGACGAGCGCAGCGGCCGCCGCGACCTCGAACCAGCGTCGCCAAAAGTCACCCCAGCCTGGCTTGTAGGCGCTGCGCAGCACCAAGCCGATACCCACGAGCAGCAGGAACTGCATCACGATCAGCGTGCGCCAGAGCACCCAAGGGTGGTCCCGGTTCATCGCCAGCATGACCCAGCCGAAGTAGTTAAGGTCGTAGATGAAGTGATAGACGATCATCTGCGCCACGGCAAAGCCGCGCAGAGCGTCAACGATGGGCAGGCGGGGGCTTTGGGGCACGGAGCGGATGCTAACTGTCGGATTCGGGAGTCCGGAATCCGGATTCCGGACCTATCTTTCGCAGGCTTTGCCCGGGACTCTTTGATTCCCGAATCCCGAATCCCGAATCCCGAATCCTCCTCTGTATACTGCCGCTTTACCGGTAGCGCCTGCGTGCATCGCGTGGTCTGACCTCAGCCGCGATGAGAGAGGGCACATACAAATGACGAAATACGTCTTCGTTACCGGTGGCGTGGTGTCCTCTCTTGGCAAGGGCATCGCCGCCGCCTCTCTCGCTGCGATCCTCGAATCGCGCGGTCTCAAAGTCACCCTTCTCAAGCTCGATCCCTACATCAACGTCGATCCCGGCACGATGTCGCCGTTCCAGCACGGTGAAGTGTTCGTGACCGAAGATGGCGCGGAAACCGACCTCGACCTCGGGCACTACGAGCGCTTCATCAGCGCCAAAATGCGCAAGGTGAACAACTTCACCACCGGCCAGATCTACGAGTCGGTGATCAAGAAAGAGCGCCGCGGCGACTATCTCGGCAAGACGGTTCAGGTCATTCCGCACGTCACCAACGAGATCCAGGAGTTCATCGAGCGCGGCGCCAAGGCGGGCTGGGAGGGCAAGACCAACATCGCCATTGTGGAAATTGGTGGCACCGTGGGCGACATCGAGTCGCTGCCATTTGTCGAGGCGGCGCGCCAGATGAGCTTGCGCCTTGGCCGCGGCACCTGCTGCTTCGTGCACCTGACCCTGGTGCCGTTCATTCCCATGGCGGGCGAGCTGAAGACCAAGCCCACCCAGCACAGCGTGCAGAAGTTGCGCGAAATCGGCATCTCCCCCGATGTGTTGCTGTGCCGCGCCGACCGTCCGATTCCGGAGGAGGAGCGCGCCAAGATCTCGCTCTTTTCCAACGTGCCCATGAACGCGGTGATCAGCGTGTGGGACGCGGACTCGATCTACAAGGTGCCTTCCATGCTGCACAAGCAGGGGCTGGATGAGATCGTGTGCTTCACGCTTGGCATGCCATCGCGCCCTGCTGACCTGACCGCGTGGGACAAGCTGGTCGAGCGCCTGGAGCATCCGCTGCACCAGGTGACAATCGGCATGATCGGCAAGTATGTCGATCTGTCGGACTCCTACAAGTCGCTCAACGAGGCACTCAGCCACGCCGGCATCCACACGCGCCCCAGGGTGAAGATCGAGTACGTCGATGCAGAAGCGCTGGAGGCACCGGGTGCCAAGGTGGATCTGTCGCACCTCGACGCGATCCTGGTGCCGGGCGGCTTTGGCAAGCGCGGCACCGAAGGCAAGATCAAGGCGATCCAGTACGCGCGCGAGCACAAGGTGCCGTATCTGGGCATCTGCCTCGGCATGCAGCTGGCCACCATCGAGTTCGCGCGCCACGTGTGCGGCCTGAGCGATGCCAACTCCACCGAGTTCGATCCCGACACGCCGCATCCGGTGGTGGCGCTGATCACCGAGTGGCTCGACCGCACCGGCCGGATCGAGCGGCGGACTGAGAAGAGCGACATGGGCGGCACCATGCGCCTGGGCAGCCAGCGCTGCCCGGTGGAAGCGGGAACCCTGGGCGCCAAGATCTACGGTGCCGAGGTCAATGAGCGGCACCGTCACCGCTATGAGGTCAACAACATCTACGTGCCACAGCTCGAGGCCAAGGGCTACAAGATCTCGGCGCATACCCCAAGCGAGCATCTGCCCGAGATGATGGAGCTGCCTGCACACCCGTTTTTCTTCGGCGTGCAGTTCCACCCCGAGTTCACCTCCACGCCGCGCGGCGGCCATCCGCTGTTCAAGGCGTTCATCGAGGC
The DNA here is from genome assembly GCA_044346055.1 of Burkholderiaceae bacterium. Taxonomy (GTDB): domain Bacteria; phylum Pseudomonadota; class Gammaproteobacteria; order Burkholderiales; family Burkholderiaceae_F; genus JALHMQ01. Next base: position 3,761 of record JBIIZX010000306.1, read on the forward strand.
GGCGCTGGCTTATCGCCAGGCCAAAGACGGTGCATTGCAAAAAGTGGCCGCATGAGCGCGCTGCGCATTGCTGGTCAGGCGAGCGCTACACATGAAGCCGCGCTGGAGGTCGCTTGAATCTCGCGGGCTTTGAGGTCGGGCTCGACCGGCCGTTCTTCCTGATCGCCGGCACCTGTGTCGTCGAAAGCGAGCCAATGGCACTGGAGACCGCCGGCAAGCTCAAGGAAATGACGGGCAAACTCGGCATCCCGTTCGTCTACAAGTCGAGCTACGACAAGGCCAATCGCAGCTCGGGCAAGAGCTTTCGCGGCCCCGGCATGGACGAGGGGCTGCGCATCCTGGCTGAAGTGCGGCGCCAGATCGGCGTGCCGGTGCTGACCGATGTGCACAGCGAGGACGAGATTCCTACGGTGGCCTCCGTGGTGGACGTGCTGCAGACACCTGCCTTCTTGTGCCGCCAGACTGACTTCATTCGCGCCTGCGCCATTAGCGGCAAGCCGGTGAACATCAAGAAGGGCCAGTTTCTGGCCCCCGGCGACATGAAGAACGTGATCGACAAGGCGCGCGATGCGGCACGTGAAGCGGGGCTGAGTGAAGACCGCTTCATGGCTTGCGAGCGTGGCGCGAGCTTTGGCTACAACAATCTCGTGAGCGACATGCGCTCGCTGGCAATCATGCGCAATACTGGCTCGCCCGTGGTGTTCGACGCTACGCATTCGGTGCAGTTGCCGGGCGGGCAGGGCACCACTAGCGGCGGCCAACGCGAGTTTGTTCCGGTGCTGGCGCGTGCCGCCGTGGCGGTGGGCGTGGCTGGGCTTTTCATGGAAACGCACCCCGATCCGAAGAACGCCATGAGTGACGGGCCCAATGCCGTGCCGCTGCACCGGATGGAAGCGCTGCTGAGCACGCTCGTCGAGCTGGATCGCACGACCAAGAAGAACGGCTTCTTAGAGAACGACTTCAACTAGCCTGGATGTTTCACCAGTCACTGTTGTATGGGCCTGGTGGAGCAAGTGACCGTGCCATTTGGGCGTTTCTGATGGTGTAGCCGGTGCATTGATGCGCTGCTGAGTCTGGGTGTCAGC